>NZ_SOGU01000018.1:0-35389 GCF_004403275.1 Cryobacterium sp. TMT4-10 | reverse complement strand
GGCGGCGGCCGGGGCGGCGGCCGGGGCGGCCGGGGCGGCGGTCGGGGCTGCGGTCGGGGCTGCGGTGGCCGGGGCTGAAACGGCGCCGACGACCAGGCCGAAGCTCAATAGGGAGATGGCGCCGAGGCGCGACAGGGAACGCAGGCGGTTCTCAGAATTCATCATGGGCGCAGGCTAGCGCGATGCCGACGGCGTCAACTAGGACGGGTTGTGACCCCAGCTAGGGGGGGTGCGTCCGGGCGCGCAAAAAGCCCGCCCTGCCGTAACAGGACGGGCTTTCCGTCTTACCGACTAACCTGGCGAGAGGTTGTCGGCAGATCTAGCGGACTACGCCTCGGTCGAAACCGGTGCGTCCTCGGTGCCGGCCTCAGCCGACTCTTCGAGTACCGGGGCGAGCGAGAGCTTGCCACGGTCGTCAATCTTGGTGATCTCAACGAGGACCTTCTGGCCCACGCCGAGCACGTCTTCGACGTTCTCCACGCGCTTTCCGCCGGCGAGCTTGCGCACCTCGGAGATGTGCAGCAGGCCGTCCTTGCCCGGGAGCAGCGAGACGAAGGCGCCGAACGCGGCGATCTTCACGACAGTTCCGAGGAACTGCTCGCCAACCTCGGGGTTGGTGGGGTTCGCGATGGAGTTGACCATGGCGCGGGCGGCCTCGGCCGACGGTCCGTCGACGGCGCCGATGTACACGGTGCCGTCCTCCTCGATGGAGATGTCGGCGCCGGTCTCGTCCTGGATCCCGTTGATCGTCTTGCCCTTCGGGCCGATCAGCTCGCCGATCTTGTCGACGGGGATCTGCACGCTGATCACGCGGGGCGCGGTCGGTGCCATCTCGTCCGGGCGGTCGATGGCGGCATTCAGCACGGCGAGGATGGTCGTGCGAGCATCCTTGGCCTGGGTGAGTGCGCCGGCGAGCACCGAGGCGGGGATGCCGTCGAGCTTGGTGTCGAGCTGGATCGCGGTGACGAATTCGCTGGTTCCGGCGACCTTGAAGTCCATGTCGCCGAGGGCGTCTTCGGCGCCGAGGATGTCGGTCAGAGCCGCGTAGCGGGTCTTGCCTTCAACGGTGTCGGAGATGAGGCCCATCGCGATGCCGGCGACCGGGGCGCGCAGCGGCACTCCGGCGTTCAGCAGCGACAGGGTCGAGGCGCAGACGGAACCCATCGAGGTGGATCCGTTGGAGCTGAGCGCCTCGGAGACCTGACGGATGGCGTACGGGAACTCCTCGCGCGTCGGCAGCACGGGGACCAGGGCACGCTCAGCGAGCGCGCCGTGGCCGATCTCGCGGCGCTTCGGGGTTCCGACCCGGCCGGTTTCACCGGTGGAGTAGGGCGGGAAGTTGTAGTTGTGCATGTAGCGCTTCTTGGTGACCGGGCTCAGGGAGTCGATCGTCTGCTCCAGCTTGAGCATGTTCAGCGTGGTGACACCCAGGATCTGGGTCTCGCCGCGCTGGAAGATGGCCGAGCCGTGCACGCGCGGGATGATGGCAACCTCGGCGTCGAGCGGGCGGATGTCCGCGAGCCCACGGCCGTCGATGCGGATGCCCTCGTTGAGCACGCGTGAGCGCACGACGAGCTTGGTGACCGACTTGTACGCGGCGGACACCTGGTTGTTGGCGCCGGCGTCGAGCTCTCCGGCGTCGACCTTCGCGGCGATGGCGTCCTTGACGCGGGCCTTGAGGGCGTCATCGGCGTCCTGGCGGGCGACCTTGTCGGCGATCTGGTAGACGCCCTTGAGCTCCTCGTAGGCGAGGGCCGCGACGGCGTCGTAGGTGGCCGGCTGGTAGGACGGGAACACCGGGTAGTTGCCGGTGGCCTTGGAAGCGGAGTCCGCGACCTTCTGCTGCGCTTCGATGAGCTGCTTGATGAAGGGCTTCGAGGCTTCGATGCCCTCGGCGATGACCTCTTCGTTGGGCTTGATGGCGCCGCCCTTGATCAGGTTCCAGGCGTTGTCGGTGGCTTCGGCCTCGATCATCATGATCGCGACGTCCTGGCCGCCATCGGCATCCGTCACCACGCGGCCGGCGACGACCATGCTGAACACGGCGTCGACGATCTGGGAGTGCTTCGGGAAGGCGACCCACTGGCCGGAGCCGTGCTCGTCGGGGATGAGGGCGACACGAACGCCACCGATCGGGCCCGAGAAGGGGAGTCCGGCGATCTGGGTCGACATCGACGCAGCGTTGATGGCCAGAACGTCGTAGTACTCGTCCGGCGCGATGGCCAGAACGGTGACGACAACCTGGATCTCGTTGCGGAGCCCGTCGACGAACGACGGGCGCAGCGGCCGGTCGATCAGGCGGCAGGTGAGGATCGCCTCGGTCGACGGGCGACCTTCGCGGCGGAAGAAGCTGCCCGGGATGCGGCCGGCAGCGTACATGCGCTCCTCGACGTCGATGGTCAGCGGGAAGAAGTCGAAGTTTTCCTTCGGCTGCTTGCTGGCGCTCGTCGCGGAGAGCAGCATGGTTTCGTCGTCGATGTAGGCGGCGGCAGAGCCCTGCGCCTGCTGGGCGAGACGCCCGGTTTCAAAGCGGATGGTGCGCGTGCCGTACTTGCCGTTGTCGATGATGGCTTCGGCGAACGTGATTTCTGGACCCTCCATATGGGGGTTCTCTCCTTTTTGTTTTTTTGCTTCTCGCCATTCTGGCGACGAAGACTCGGTTGCCCGTATGGCGCGCGAGTTGGACTTGGAGCAGGACAGGGGCGCTGCTGGCCACCAGTAGAAATTCACCAACAACGGATGCTGCCACCGAGTTGGGAAACCACCACCGAGGACCAGCGTGCTGCCGGTCTGCTCCGTTAGTGCTCGGCCAATCCACGGATTGACCTCCTCAAGCCTAACAGAAGACGCTCAGACTGCCGGGTTTGCGGGCCGGGTCCTAGAGTGCGGCGTCGAACACCGGGCCGTCGACGCAGACCAGCGGCCCCTCGACGGCGGGATCCGTGGCCACGGGCGCGGCGCAGCCGTGGCAGTAGCCGAGGCCGCAGGCCATGTGGGCCTCCAGCGAGACCTGCACCGGCACACCCCACTCGGCGCCGAGTTCGGCGGCGAGGCGGGCGAGCACGCCGGCGCCGCAGACCAGGATCACGTCGGGCGGGCCCGCGTCGAACCGGGCGCGCAGCCGTGCGGCGAGGGCGGGCATCCGGCTGCTTCCGTCGTCGTCGGTGACCGGGATCACCTCGGCACCCAGTTCGGCGCAGTCGGCGAGGCCGATCAGGTTGGCGCGGGACCGGCCGCTGACCACGACGGTGGCCTTGAGGCCGAGCCGGGCGGCATCTTCGACCGAGCCCATGACGGCGCAGACGCCGACGCCCCGGCCGATCATCAGGGCCGTGCGGGCCTGCTGCGCGCCGGTCGCGGTCGGGAGGGCGGCATCCGGGAACTCGAAGCCGCGTCCCAGCGGGCCGGTGACCAGGAGGCGCTCCCCCACGGCGACGTCGGCGAGCGCGGTGGTGCCGCGGCCGGCCACGCCGTAGACGACCTCGACGGTGCCCTGCTCCGGGTGCCGGCGGTGGATGGCCATCGGGCGGGGCAGCAGGATGCGCTCCCCTCCCTTCGGCGGCACGGTGATCATCAGGAACTGGCCGGCCAGCGCGGTCGCCGCGATGGTCCGGGTGGCGAGCACGAGCCAGTGGTAGCGCTCCCCCACGATGTCGTGCACCAGCACCGGGGCGTCGTCCCAGACCGGCTCGGGCCGGGGCATCCGTTCGGGCGGACGCACCGAGAGCAGACCGTCGATGGCCGCTTCGTCGGCCGCGGCGAATTCGCGCTGGCGGCGAAGGGCGGCGAGCTGGGAGGTTTCGGCCGGCTCCGGCGTGGTGCTCGGCTCCGGCGTGACGGTCATTCGGCTCTCCAGAGTTCGATCAGGGCGTTGATGTCGCCGGCGCCGTCGGTGAGACAGCGGTCCTGCAGGGCGCGCACGATCTCGACCATGGCGAAGGGCCGCCCGAAGCTGGCCGTGCCGACCTGGATCGCGGTGGCCCCGACCGAGAAGTAGTCGAGGGCGTCGTCGACGGTCTCGATGCCGCCGCAGGCGATCACCGGGATCTGAACCGCGCGGGAGGCCAGCCAGACCAGGCGGAGCACGATCGGGCGGATGCCCGGCCCGGAAAGGCCGCCGATGACGTTGCCGAGGGCGGGGGCTCGGGTGTAGCGCTCGAGCGGCAGCGCGGGGATGGAATTGGCCACGCAGACCGCGTCGGCGCCGGCTTCCTCGGCCGCGAGGGCGCAGTCCGCGATCGACGACACCAGCACGGGCAGCTTGACGATCAACGGCTTGTCCGTTTCGAGCCGGGTCGTGCGCACGACCTCCCGGATCGCATCCGGGTCCGAGCCGATGTCGGCGCCGTGGCGGTCGAGGTTCGGGCAGGAGACGTTCAGCTCGTAGGCGACCCCGGAACCGGCCAGGTCGCGCACGACCCGCGCGTACTCGCCCGGGCGGTGGCCGCCCACGCTGATGATCGTGGGCACGCCGAGGGCCTGGTAGTGCGGATGCTGCTGCGCCAGGTAGCCGGCCGCCCCGCGGCTCGGGATGCCGACACTGTTCACCATCCCGGCCCGGATCTCGGTCAGCCGGTGGGCCGGGTTGCCGCCCCTGGGCGTGCCGAACACAGTCTTGGTGACGACCGCGCCGAGCTCGGTGACCGGGATCAGCCGCCCGAGCGAGGGGCCGAAGCAGCCCGAGGCCGGCATCACCGGGTTGGCCAGGGTGAGGCCGCCGATCCGCACGGAGAGGTCGACGGCCGCGGCTGAAGCGGGGCGGGCGTCGAAGAAGGCGCGGCGCGCATCCGTCGTGGCGTCAGGGGGCGCGAGGTTCATGGTCGTCTGCTTCCGCGGCCCGTGAGCATCCGTTCCGCGCCGCACTCCCAGTATCCCGCGCCCAATCTCCCCGCCCAAAATAGGCGCCCCACCCCACCGAGCCGTGAGTTCGGCTGGCTTTTTCGCGAAAAAGTGGGTCGCAACTCACCGCTCGGCGAGGGTGGCGGGCTCGGGGTGGGCCGGGGCGGCCGTCAGGGACGCGGACTTCAGGGCGGCGGCCTTCAGGGAGGCGTGCGTGGGGGCGTCGGGCACGTGCGCCGGACGGTTGGCCGCCAGCTCGCGGCGGAGCACGGGCACGATCTGGCCGCCGAGGATGTCGAGCTGCTCGAGCACGGTCTTCAGCGGCAGCCCGGCGTGGTCGATCAGGAACAGCTGGCGCTGGTAGTCGCCGAAGTAGTCGCGCATGCCCGCGTAGCGGTCGATGATCTGCTGCGGGCTGCCCACGGTGAGCGGGGTCTGCTCGGTGAAGTCCTCGAGGCTCGGCCCGTGGCCGTAGACCGGGGCGTTGTCGAAGTAGGGGCGGAACTCGGTGACGGCGTCCTGCGAGTTCGTGCGGGCGAAGAACTGGCCGCCGAGGCCGACGACGGCCTGATCGGCGGCGCCGTGCCCGTAGTGCTCGAACCGGGACCGGTAGAGGCCGATCAGCTTCGCGTAGTGCTCCCTGGGCCAGAAGATGTTGTTGGCGAAGAAGCCGTCGCCGTAGAACGCGGCCTGCTCGGCGATTTCCGGGCTGCGGATGCTGGCGTGCCAGACGAAGGGCGGCACGCCGTCGAGGGGGCGCGGCGTCGACTGGAACCCCTGCAGCGGGGTGCGGAACTGGCCCTCCCAGTCCACGACGTCTTCGCGCCAGAGGCGGCGGAGCAGCGCGTAGTTCTCCAGGGCCAGCGGGATGCCCTGCCGCACGTCCTGGCCGAACCACGGGTATACCGGGCCGGTGTTGCCGCGGCCGAGCATCAGGTCGACCCGCCCGCCGGAGAGGTGCTGCAGCATGGCGAAGTCTTCGGCGATCTTGACCGGGTCGTTGGTCGTGATCAGCGTGGTCGCCGTGGAAAGGATGATGCGCTCGGTCTGCGCGGCGATGTAGCCGAGCAGGGTCGTGGGCGACGAGGGCACGAACGGCGGGTTGTGGTGCTCGCCGGCGGCGAAGACGTCGAGTCCGACCTCTTCGGCCTTCCGGGCGATGGCGACCATGGCCGTGATGCGCTCGTGCTCGGTGGGGGTTCGGCCGGTCGTCGGGTTGGCCGTCAGGTCACCGACGGTGAAGATTCCGAATTGCATCTGCAGCCTCACTCTCAGCACCCGAAAACGGCGCACGAACAGGCACCGATCCTATTCCTTCCAGGGTGCCATGACAGGATCGGGACATGACAAACCCCGTTCCCACGGCCGTGATGCCCGCCTCCGACAGTGACGCGCCCGCCGGTGCCCCCTGGTGGACGAAGGCGGTCGTCTACCAGGTGTATCCCCGCAGCTTCGCCGACTCCGACGGCGACGGGGTCGGCGACCTCGGCGGCATCCGTTCGAAACTGGACTACCTCGCCGACCTCGGCGTGGACGCCGTCTGGCTCTCCCCGGTCTACCCCTCGCCGCAGCACGACAACGGCTACGACATCAGCGACTACCAGGAGATCGAGCCGGTCTTCGGCAGCCTCGCCGAGTTCGACCTGCTGCTCGCCGAGGCGCACGAACGCGGCATCAAGATCGTGATGGACCTCGTCGTGAACCACACCAGCGACGAGCACGCCTGGTTCCAGGAGTCCCGCAGTTCGCTGACGAACCCGAAGCGCGACTGGTACTGGTGGCGGAAGCCCCAGGCCGACGGGAGCGCCCCGAACGGCTGGGGCAGCGCCTTCAGCGGACCCGCCTGGACCCTCGACGACACGACCGGTGAGTACTACCTGCACCTGTTCGCGAAGCAGCAGCCCGACCTCAACTGGGAGAACCCCGAGGTGCGGCAGGCCGTCTACTCGATGATGAACTGGTGGCTCGACCGCGGCGTCGACGGCTTCCGGATGGACGTGATCAACTTCATCGCCAAGCGGGTCGAGCTGGTCGACGGACCGGCCGCGGCCACCGGCGGCGGCTCCCCGATGGGACCCCAGATCCACGACTTCCTGCAGGAGATGCACCGCGAGGTCTTCGAGGGCCGCCGGGGCGAGCACCTCACGGTCGGCGAGATGCCGGGCGTGAGCACCGACGACGCCCTGCTGTTCACCGATCCGGCCCGGCACGAAGTGGACATGATATTCCAGTTCGAGCATGTGGGCCTCGACCAGGGCGAGCACAAGTTCGACGTACTGCCCCGCAACCTGCCGGCACTGAAGCAGAGCCTCTCCCGCTGGCAGGACGGCCTCGCCGCCACCGGCTGGAACAGCCTCTACCTGAACAACCACGACCAGCCCCGGCTGGTGTCGCGCTTCGGCAATGACACCACCTATCGTTACGAGTCGGCCACGCTCTGGGCGCTGGTGCTGCACCTGCACCGCGGCACGCCCTACATCTACCAGGGCGAGGAGATCGGCATGACGAACGTGCGCTTCGACTTCATCGACGACTACCGCGACCTCGAGTCGTTGAACCACTACCGCGAGGCCGTGGAGGACTTCGACCTCGACCCCGGCACCGTCCTCGCCGGGGTGCAGACCATGGGCCGGGACAACGCCCGCACCCCGATGCAGTGGGATGCCTCCCCGCAGGCGGGCTTCACCACCGGAACGCCGTGGCTGGCGGTCAACCCGAACAGCGCGGACATCAACGTCGCCGCCGACCTCGCCGGGGAGCGCAGCATTTTCCGCTTCTACCGGTCCCTGATCGAGCTGCGGCACGAGAGCGAGGTCGTCGCTCTCGGCGACTTCGCCCTGCTGGAACCCGACCACGAGGCCCTGTATGCCTTCACACGTACGCTCGGCGACGAGACACTTCTCGTCGTCGCGAACGCCTCGGACGCACCGCTGTCCGGCCCACTGCCGGCGGACGTCTCCGGCGCGGAGCTGGTCCTGGCCAACTACCCGGCCGATCCGGATGCCGCCGCCCACCCCACGGAGACGACCCTTCGACCCTGGGAAGCGCGCCTCTACCGGCTGTAGCTGCTACCGGCTGTAGCCGACGGATGCCGCCCGGCCGGCGGCATCCGCCCGGCGGGGCACGATCTTCCAGGCCGTGATGACCAGGGCGACCAGCACCCCGAGGACCGCGCCGGCAGTGTTGGCGACCAGATCGCGGAGATCCGGGTAGCGGGTCGGCAGGAACTGCTGGGTGAACTCGATCGAGCAGGTGAGGGCGACGCCCACGACGATCGCCAGCCACCACTGGCGACGGCCGAAGAGGAGCACCAGGAAGACGCCGATCGGGATGAACATGCCGATGTTGGCGGCGAACTCGACCCGGCCGTAGGTGATCCAGTCGGTGGAGTCGTGCCGGGCGAAGAACCCGAGCGCGCGCAGCAGCCAGCCGTTGTTGGACGTGTTGAGCGGCTGCGGCCCGAGCGTCACCCAGCCCACGAACGCCAGATAGGCGAGCGTGGCCGAGGACAGGACGGGATGGCGGTGCAGCATGGCTCCATCCTCCCCGATCGAGGCTGGGCGTCCACCCCATCCCCAGAACGCGCGGGCGCGGGCGCTACTTGCCCAGCGTGGCCCGTTCTTCGCGGATGACCTCTTCGCGGAAGGTGGCGTCGAAGACGCGCTTCGCCTCGATCCCGACCACCGAGTGGCGACGGCCGTAGAGGAAGTACACGGCGAGGCCGATCGCGAGCCAGACCGCGAAGCGCACCCAGGTGAGCGTCGTGAGGTTGAGCATCAGCCAGAAGCAGAGCGCGGCCGACAGGATCGGCAGGTACGGCGAGAACGGCACCTTGAACGCCCGCGGCAGGTCGGGGCGCTTCTTGCGCAGCACGACCACGGCGATGCTGACCAGCACGAAGGCGGAGAGCGTGCCGATGTTGATCATCTCTTCGAGCACGCCCACGTCGGTGAACCCGGCGATCAGCGCGACGGCGGTGCCGGCGATGATCTGCACGCGCGCCGGGGTGCCGCGCTTGGCGGAGGTGACGCTGAGCCCGCGGGGCAGCAGGCCGTCGCGGCTCATCGCGAAGAGCACGCGGGACAGGCCGAGCAGCAGCACCATGATCACGGTGGTGAGTCCGATCAGGATGCCGACGGAGATGACCTGGGCGGCCCAGCCGGCGCCGACGGAGACGAACGCCGTCGCCAGGGAGGCGTTCGGGTCGTCGGCCAGCACGGTGTAGGGCACCATGCCGGTGAGCACGAGGCTGACGCCGAGGTAGAGCACCGTGACGATGGCCAGGCCGGCGAAGATGCCGCGCGGCAGGGTCTTCTGCGGGTTCTTCACTTCTTCGGCGCTGGTGGCGACGACGTCGAACCCGATGAAGGCGAAGAAGACCAACGAGGCACCGGCAAGCAGGCCGAACAGGCCGTACTGGGCCGGCTGCGCGCCGGTCATGAACGAGAACAGCGACTGCATCCAGACGTCGCCCGCACCGCCAGTCGACGGCACCGACTTCGGGATGAACGGCGTGTAGTTCTCCGGCTTGATGAAGAAGGCGCCGACGACGATCACGAACACGACGATCGCGACCTTGAGGATGGTGAAGACGCTGGCCACCCGGGCGGACAGTTTCGTGCCCAGCACCAGGAGGGTGGTGAAGATGGCGACGATGACGAACGCGCCCCAGCTCACCTGCAGGCCGAACACCGGGATCGTGGCCGGGACATCCCAGTTCCAGAGCTTGAAGACCTCGCTGAGGTAGATGCCCCAGTACTTGGCGATCACGGCGGCGGCGGTCAGCATCTCGAGGATGAGGTCCCAGCCGATGATCCAGGCGAGCAGCTCGCCCAGGGTGGCGTAGGTGAACGTGTACGCCGAGCCGGCCACGGGAACCGCCGAGGCGAACTCCGCGTAACACATGATGGCGAGCGCGCAGGTGACCGCGGCGAGGAGGAACGCCAGGGTGACGGATGGCCCGGCGTAGCTGCCGGCCGCCTTCGCGCCGACCGAGAAGATCCCGGCGCCGACCGCGACGGCCACGCCCATGATCATGAGGTCCCAGGTGCCCAGCGTGCGTTTGAGGCTGTGGCCCTTCTCCTCGGAGTCGGCCATGGAGGCTTCGATGCTCTTGGTGCGCCAGACGCTCATGCGGGAGGTTTCCGTTCCGTTGGGTACCGGACCATATTATTGCGGAGCGAGCTCGGCCAGGTGCACCGACCGGCGATGCACCAGGACCAGCACACGGGAACCCCCCGTGAGGCCGAGCGCCTGGAGCTCGCGTCGGGTGAGGAAACAGACCAGCGGGAAACCGGCATCCACCTGCACCCGGATCAGGGAGGCCTCCTCGATGATTCCCGTCACGACGGCGGGCAGCGAGTTGGTGTCCGGGGGCGCCGCGGAACCCGGATCCGCGCGGAGTCCGACGTCGCCGCCGCGCAGGCAGACCGCCACCGCCTCCCCCGCGGCCAGCGGATGCCGGCGCCACGACGGCAGGTCGGCGACGACGCTCGCCTCCCCCACCCGCAGCCGCACGGTGCCGCGGTCGACCGACACGACCCGGGCCGGGCTGATCGTGTCCATGCCGACGACCCGCGCCACCATCGCGTCAGCGGGGCGGTCGAAGACCTCGGCCGGGGGGCCGGTCTGGTGCACGGCGCCGTCGATGAGCACGACGAGCTGGTCGGCCAGGGCGAGGGCCTCGTCCCGGTCATGGGTCACGACCAGAGCCGGGATCCCGGCGTGCAGGATGAGCCGGCGGAGTTCCGAGCGCAGCCGCAGCCGGGTCGGGTCGTCCAGGCCGGCGAGGGGTTCGTCCAGCAGCAGCACGTCGGGCCGGGGCGCGATGGCCCGGGCGAGTGCGACCCGCTGGGCCTCGCCGCCGGAGAGTTCCGCGACGATCCGCTCCTGGAAACCGGGCACCTCGGCCGTGCGCAGGGCGTCGTCGATGATCGCCTGACGCGACGCCCGCGGCATCCGTTTCAGGCCGTAGCCGACGTTCTCGGCCACATTGAGGTGCGGGAACAAGGCCAGGTCCTGGAAGAGGTAGCCGACGTTGCGGCGCCGGGCCGGCACGAACGTGCGGCCGCCGTCGTCCCACAGCGTCGGCCCGAGGGTGATCGTGCCGGAGCTGATCCGGTCGAGGCCGGCCAGGCAACGGATGATCGTGGTCTTGCCCGCCCCCGACGGTCCGAACAGCACCGTGATGCCGGGGTGCTCCAGGTCGAGGTCGAGCCGGGCGCGCACCCGGCGGTGACGGATGTCCAGACGCAGCGCCTTCGACGCCGTTCCGACGCTCACCGCGGCGCCCACAGCAGCGATCCGCGCCGCTGGAAAGCGTAGGTCGCGCTCAGCACGACGAGGGAGAAGACGAGCAGCAGCAGGCTGGTCAGCCCGGCCGTGGCGTAGTCGAAGGACTGCACGGCGTCGTAGACCGACACCGACACTGTGCGGGTCTCCCCCGCGATGTTGCCGCCGACCATCAGCACGACCCCGAATTCGCCCACCGTGTGGGCGAAGGTCAGCACGCCCGCCGTGGCCAGTCCGGCCCGGGACAGCGGCAACACCACCCGGACCAGGCTCTGGCCCCAGGACTTGCCCAGCACGGCCGACGCCTCCAGCAGCCGGCCGTCGACGCCGGCGAACGAGGCGAGCAGGGGCTGCACCGCGAAGGGAAGGCTGTAGATGACGGATGCGATCAGGAGCCCGGTGAAGGAGAAGGCCAGCGTGGTGCCGGTCGTGTCCCGCCACCACCGGCCGAACGGGGAGCCGCTGCCGAGGGCGACGAGCACGTAGTAGCCGAGCACGGTGGGCGGCAGCACCAGCGGGAGGGCGACCACGGCCTCCACGATCACCGTCCAACGGCGACGGGAGAAGGCCAGCCAGGCCGCCAGCGGAATGGCGATGACGAACAGGATGGCCGTCGTCGCCAGCGCGAGCCGGATGCTGACGCCGACGGCCTGCCAGTCCACGGCCTGCCAGCCCACGGTTCAGTTCCCCGGCAGGGTGAAGCCGTAGGCCGTGAGGATGGCCGTGCCCGCGGGGCCGAGCATCGTGTCGCGCACGGTGCGCGCCGCGGCCGGGTCCTGGGCCGCGGAGAGCACGACCCCGCCCTGATCGAGGCGCGGGTAGCTCGCCAGCGGCAGCTCGACCCAGCGGCCGACGCCCTTGAGCGGGTCGGAGAGCACGAGGGACAGCGCCACGATGCCCGCGTCGGCGTTGCCCGACGAGACGAACTCGGCCGCCTGGGCGACGTTCTCGCCGAGCACGAGCTTCGGGCTGACCGCGTCGTACTGCCCGGCCTCCTGCAGGGCGGCGACGGCGGCTTTCCCGTAGGGGGCGTGCTCGGGATTGGCGATGGCCACGGCGGTGACGCCGGGCGAGGCCAGGATGCCCAGGCCGTCCGCCGGGTCCAGGGCCGACCCTTCCGGCACCCACAGCACGAGCCGGCCGACCGCGTACGGGAACAGGTCGGCCTTCTCGGCCAGGCCGGCCTCGACCAGCTGCTGGGGGTAGCTCACATCCGCCGACAGGAACACGTCGAAGGGTGCGCCGTTGCTGATCTGGGTCAGGAACGTGCCCGACGAGCCGTAGGTCGCATCCACCCGGATGCCGGGATTCGTCTTCTCGACCAGGTCGATGATGTCGTCCAGCGCGAACTTCAGGTCGGCGGCGGCGGCCACCCGCACCACCCGGTCGGGGCCGGCCGAATCGGATCCCCCCGGGGCGGCGGGAACGGGAGACGACGCGCACCCGGACAGCGCCGCCAGCACCGCCAGCACGGCCAGCACGGCCACGCCGAGGCCGAGACCCCGGGACGGGCGACGCCGCCCGGCACGGTCGCGGGTCATTCCTGGCCGGGTCATTCCTGGCCGGGTCATTCCTCGTCACCGGGCCGGGACTTCTCCACCACGACCGTCGTGGACTTCACCACGGCCGTCGCCAGCGACCCCGGCTCCAGCTCCAGCTCGTCGGCGGCCTCCCGCGTCATCAGCGACACCAGCCGGAACGGGCCGGCCTGGATCTCGACCACGGCGACGAGCCCGTCGCGCTTCACCTCGGTGACGATGCCCTCGAGGCGGTTGCGCGCCGAACTGGGAAACGGTGCCGCATCCTGCTCCTGGTCCCGGCGCTCCCGCACGAACGCGGCCACCTCGGCCCCGTCGATCACCTGCCGGGATCCCGCCCCGCGGGTGGCGGTCAACCGGCCCTGTTCCACCCACCGGCGAACGGTGTCGTCGCTCACGCGCATCAAGGTCGCCACCTCGCTGATACGCAATTGAGTCATAAAGCCAGATTCTATACGGCAGATTCCATTCCGAACAGGAATTCGTCACGCGCCTGCGGATCAGAGACGGATCTCGGGCTCCTCCCGCGGGAGGGCGAGGTCGACGAAGGCGCGCACCGCCGCCGACGCCCGGCGCTTGCGTGACGCCGCCAGGTAGACGGTGAACTCCGGCACGTTGTCGACCGGGAGCCGGCGCACGCCGGGGGCGTCGTTCGCCGCGAATTCCGGCAGAAGGGCGACCCCGAGGCCGTTGGTCACGTACTCGGCCGCCGTGCCGATGTCGGAGACCTCGATCGTGATCCGCCGCTCGATCCCGGCGGCGGCGAAGGCGTCGTCGACGATCTGCCGGCTGGCATAGCCGGGCGGCAGATCGATGAACTCCTCCGCGACGAGGTCGTCGAGTGTCACCGTGCGGGCGGACGCCAGCCGGTGGCCGTCCGGCACGACCAGCACCATCGGCGAGGAGGCGATCCGCACGGCGATCAGCGGCGCGGGCGCGGGGCCGCTCAGCGCGAGAAAGGCCAGGTCGAGTTCTCCGCTGACCAGCTCGTCCACCAGTCCGGCCGAGCCCCGCCGGGCCGCTCGCAGCCGCACGTCCACGCCCCGGTGGCCGGTGCGGAAATGCCCGAGGAGCCGCGGCACGTTCACCAGCGTGACGGAGGTCATCAGGCCGATCACGATGGACCCGGTGATGGCGCGGGTGGTCTCCTGGGCGACGTCGCGCACCTCGTTCACCGCGTCGAGGGCGTCGCGCACCTTCGGCAGGAGCAGTTCGCCCGTCGAGGTGAGCCGGATCTGTCGGCGGCTGCGGTCGAACAGCTCGACCCCCAGTTCGCCCTCGAGCGCGCGAACCCCGGCGGACACGGCGGACTGGGCGATCGTGAGCCGCTCCGCGGCGCGGGTGAAGCTCAGCTCGCCCGCGACGGCACTGAAGAATTCGAACTGTCTGACGTCCACCGGGTAATCATCTCATTTTCAGATCGTTTGCATCACTCTTCGGCGTTGTTTCTTATCTGTTTGAGCGGGAGCATGGATGGGGAAGCCGGATCCGACGGCAAGCCGGGAGGCCAGAATGACGAACATCTCACCCGCGGTGGACAGCACCGCCAGCACCCGGGCGGCCGGCACGGCCGACCTGGCCCGCCGCTCCGCCGACCGCGTCGTGGAGTGTCTGAAGGCCTACGGCGTGAAGTGGGTGTTCGGCGTCCCCGGCGCCAAGATCGACCCCGTGTACGACGCCCTCCTCGACGACGGCCCCGAGGTGATCGTCTGCCGCCACGAGCAGAATGCGGCCTTCATGGCCGCCGCCGTCGGGCGCCTGAGCGGGCAGCCCGGCGTCGTGCTCGTCACCAGCGGCCCCGGCACCGCCAACCTCGCTACCGGACTGCTGACCGCCACGACCGAAGGCGACCCCCTCGTCGCCCTCTGCGGCGCGGTGTCCCGCGCCGACCGCCTCAAGCGCACCCACCAGACGATGGACGCGGTCGGCATGCTCTCGGCCGTGACCAAGTCGGCCGGCGAGGTCAGCGTCGCCGACAACGTGCCGGAGGCCATCGCGAACGCGTTCCGGATCGCGACGCAGGAGCCCCGGGGCGCCGCCGCCGTCGTGCTGCCCTACGACGTCCTCACCGATTCGACCGCGGTGACGATGAAGAACCCGCACTGGGTACCGCGGCTGGGCGCCGCCGCTCCCGAGAGCGTGAAGCGGGCCGCCGCGCTGCTCAAGGATGCCCGGATCCCCGTCATCCTGGCCGGCGCGCGTTCGGGCTCCGACGAGGCCACCGCCGCGCTGCACCGGTTGCTGGGCGTCGCCGGGCTTCCCGTCGTCGAGACCTTCCAGGCTGCGGGCGTCATTTCGCACGAGCTCGAAGAGCACTACCTGGGACGGGTGGGCCTGTTCCGCAACCAGCCGGGCGACATCCTGCTGCACAAGGCCGACGTGATCCTGGCGATCGGCTACGACTTCGTCGAGTACGAGCCTTCGAAGTGGAACGAGGACCACCAGCGCGTGATCATCCACCTCGACGAGCTGGCGGCCGACCTCGACGACTACTACCGCCCGACGGTGGAGCTGCGCGGGGACGTGGCGGAGACGATCGACGCGCTCGCCCGGCAGATAGACGGCCTCGTGCTGCCCGCCGCCGCGGCATCCGTCGTCGCAGACCAGCGCGCACGATTGGCGCAGGCGGACCAGCCCACCGGGCTGCGCGACGAATCGGAGGGCGTGCACCCCGCCGACCTCACCCTGCTGATGCGCGAACTGCTGCCGGATGACACAACGGTGCTCTGCGACGTCGGCTCCCACTACATCTACATGGCCCGGCACTTCCGCACCTACCACCCCCGCACCCTGCTGTTCTCGAACGGCCAGCAGACGCTCGGCGTGGCCCTGCCCTGGGCGATCGCGGCGACGCTCGTGCGCCCGGGAACGCCGGTCGTGTCGGTCTCCGGCGACGGCGGCTTCCTCTACTCGGCGATGGAGCTCGAGACCGCCGTGCGGCTCGGATCGACGTTCACGCATGTCATCTTCAACGACGGCACCTACGACATGGTCGCGTTCCAGCAGCAGGGCAAGTACGGACGCACCTCCGGCGTGCAGCTGGGCGACTACGACGCGGTCGGCTACGCCGAGTCATTCGGCGCCCACGGCTACCGCGTCACCCATCTCGACGACTTCGCCGGCATCCTGGCCCAGGCCATGGCCGAGCCGGGACCGAGCATCATCGACGTCCACGTCGACTACCGTAATAACAGGGACGACCTGATGGCCGACCTCGAAAGCGATGTGCTGCAATGAGCAAATTCACCGTCTCCCGACACGAGATCTTCCAGACCAGCCTGATGAGCGCGCTGCTCGACGGCGTCTACGAAGACGAGATGACCGTTCGCGACCTGCTCGGTCACGGCAGTTTCGGAATCGGCACGTTCAACGGGCTCGACGGCGAAATGCTGATCATCGGCGGCACCTGCTACCAGCTTCGGGCCGACGGCGGCGTCTCCGTCGCCGACCTCGGCGCACACACGCCCTACGCGGTCGTCACGAATTTCGTTCCGCACATTGAGAGCGAGCTGCCCCCCGGCCTGTCGCGCGCCGAGGTGTCCACCTTCATCGACCGGATGACGGCCTCCCAGAACTACATGTACGCCCTGCGGATCGAGGGTGACTTCGAGTGGATCCGGATGCGGACGGTCGTCAAACAGCAGAAGCCGTACCGCCCGATGGTGGAGGCGACCGACGAGGACGCCATCATCGAACTGCACGACGTCACCGGTGTCGTGGCCGGATTCCGCACCCCGCTCTACGAGCAGGGCATCGGGGTGCCCGGCTGCCACGTCCACTTCATCAACGACGAGCGCACGGCGGGCGGCCACGTGCTGGACTTCAAGTTGCGCTCCGGGCGGGCCGCCCTCTGCCTCGGCACCGACCTGCGGCTGCAACTGCCCCTGACGGATGCCTTCCGCAACGCCGACCTCTCCCCCGACGACCTGGAATGGCAGCTGCAGAAGACCGAGCAGCACAAATAGGCAGACGTCTTTACGTCCCCAGCACCAGCCTCAGCGCCTGCCGCGGGCAGAGGGCGACCGCCTCGGAGGCGGCATCCAGTAGGCGTTCCTGAACCGGAACGTCCGACCCTGCGCCCCTGGTCCGGGCCAGCGGGTAGCCCCAGTCGTCCCGGGCAAGCAGTTCGGGCAGGATTTCGGTGCAGAGGCCGCGGCCGTCGCAGGCGGTCCAGTCGATGTGCAGCAGTGAGCGCGGCGCTGTCATGAGTGCTCCTTCCGGCAGGTGCCCGCCAGGTGGGCCCGCACGTCCGCGTCGAACACGGTCAGCGTGCTCAGCACGAAACGAGCGGTTCCGTCGGGGTAGTGGCACGACCCACGACCGGTGACGAGGTCGGCGAGCCGGCGCAGCTCGGCCGGCAGCGAGGGATCCCGTTCGCCGCGGGCCAGCCGCGACAGCACGCTCGCCATCGCCGACAACCCGTTGACGCAGGGTCCGCACTGACCGGCGGTCTCGCCGGCCAGGTAGGTCGCGATCGCACTGGCCACCGTCAGCGGACAGTGCCGAGCATCCTGCCCCATCAGGATTCCGGCGCCGGGGGTGGCCCCGAACCGCGCCAGGTCTTCTCGGTCGAGCCGCACGTTTCCGGCTGAGGCGGGAACCCACGCGCCGTGGAAACCGCCCACCAGCACGCCGGAGAGGCCGGCCGGATCGATCCCGGCGAACCGGAACACGTCGTTCAACCCCGCTCCGCCGCCGATCTCGATCACCGTCGACGGCCTCCCGCCGCCGGTGACGGTGACCAGACGGGTCCCCGGGTCGGACGCAGTGCCGCGCGAGCGGAACCAGGCCGGACCGAAACGCGCGATCAGGGCGATGTGGGCGAGGGTTTCAACGTTGTGCAGCAGGGTCGGCCGGCCAGCCAGGCCGGACTCGGTGAGCAGGAACGGTCGATCCTGCGGCACCGGGCGACGGCCGGCCAGGGCGCTGACAACGGCCGATGCCTCGCCCGAGACGAAGCTGTCGGCGGCCTCCCGCAGTTCGATTTTCCGGGCATCGCGGCGTTCCCCCAGCGCCCGCGAGACCGCTCCCAGCACGGATGACCGCACGTAGAGATAGGTCGCCGTGCCGTTCAGGGACTCGGCTACGGCCAGCAGGCCGTCGATGACCAGGTGCGGCGCCACGGTGAGCAGCGTCGCATCCTTGGAGCTGAGCGGTTCGCCCTCCGCGGCGTTGCCGATCACCACGACCCGGCGCCCGCGGGCCCGTTCACGGCCCGGCACCGCGGCGAGCTTGCGCCAGGCTGGGAAGGCCCCGCCGCCCCTGCCCTCCAGCCCCGAGTCGTGCAGGGCCGACAGGAGAACCGCCGGGTTGCTGGTCGGCAGCGGCCCGAAAGTGGCGAGGTGGGTGGCGAAATCGGCAGCGGGAGCGGACGTCAGCCGGGTCGTGCCGACCGGCGCGGTGACCGAGGATGCCACGGCGCCGGTCATCGGTTTCGCTCCACTCGGTTCGGGTCGGTCCGTTTCGGGTCTGTCCGATTTTGGTCACCCTGGGTCAGGTCGGCCCGCACCGAGCGGTATTCAACGAAACCGCCGGTGAGGCGCCAGAGGAGGGCCGAAAGCACGGCCACCGCGCAGACGACGGCGAAGGCGATGAACCAGCCCGCTCCGGCATCCGTGCCGTTGCCGATGCCGTGCAGGAGCGCGACCGGCCAGATCAGGTAGGTCAGCCAGTGCACGGCGCGGAAGACCCGCACGCCGACGGAGGCGCGCTCCAGGCTCGTCAGCACCACGGCGATCAGGAGGTCGACGGCGACGGTGCCGAGTCCCAGCCAGAACGGCTTGTAGGCGCCGAGGAAGGGCACGACGAAGTCGACCAGTCGCAGCTGGGCGTATGAGTCGCCGAGGAGCGTGACCAGGTGCACGGCCAGGAACGCGGTCGCCAGCAGTGCCACGTTGCGGTGCACCAGGGTCAGCGCGAAGCGGGGCAGGCCGAACAGGGGCCGGCCGGATCGGGTCAGGATGCCCAGCAGCACCGACATCGTGAACAGAGCCAGGGCGACCACGCCCGTGCCGCGGCCGAGAGCCCAGAGCGCCTCGTTCACGGCTTGCCCTCCTCGTCGGGCCAGCCGACGAGGGTGACCACGGCCCCGTCGGCGGAGACGAGCCGGGCCGGCACGCCCTGCTCACGCAGCCAGGCTTCCGCCGCGGCGCCGCGCACGATCGCGGCGGTGCTGAGGGTGTTCGCGCGGTGGCAGGTGGCCGCCGCCACCGTCGCGGTGCGCCAGACCGGTTCGGCCGGGAGTCCGGTGCGGGGGTTCAGGATGTGGTGTTGCGGCCGTCCGCCCCGCAGCCACCGCCGCTTCTGCGTGCTGGAGGTGGCCAGGGCCTGGCCGGCCGCGAGGGTGACCTGCGCGCTCGGCTCGAGCGGGGCATCCTGCACCAGCACCTGCCAGCCGCCGGCCGGCGCGGGGCCGGCGGTGGCGATGTCGCCGCCCAGGCTGACCAGCACCCCGCAACCGAGGCCGGCGCTGACCCGCGCCGCGACCAGGTCGGCGGCGACGGCCTTCGCGGTCGCTCCGAGATCGAGGGCCAGGTGCCGCGGAACGGTCAGCCGGTTCGCGACCAGCGTGACGCTCCTCCAGCCGGGGGCCCGGGACGCGATGGCCCGCACGGGGACGCCGTCGTCACCCAGGAGGAGCCGGATATCCCGGTCGTAGCCGACCGCGTCGAGTGCGTTGCCGAGGGTCAGGTCGACGTCACCGTCAGTGAACCGGGCGGAGGCGAGCGCCCGGCGGACCAGGCCGGCGAGCGTGTCGTTCACCTCGACGCCGTCCGGCAACCGATCGGCCAGGACGCGGATCTCCGAGTCGTCGCGGAACCGGCTGGAGGCCGCCTCGATGTCCGCGAGCACGTCATCCGCGATCGCGCGCGCCTCCTCGGCCCGCCCGCTCTGCCCGCTCTGCCCGGTCGGCCCGGCGTTGGTGAGCACGATGCGGGCGGTGGTGCTCCACAGCTCCCAGTCCAGCGTGGTGACGTGGGCCGTGGTGACGCCCGCTGTGATGGCGGGCATGTCAGGACCCGTTGGTGGTCGCGTTCGGGGACCGGCCGTTGCCCGGGGTGATCGGGGACACGTTCTGCTGGGGCTGCGGTGCCTGCTGCACGGGCTGGGACGACCCTTCTTCCCCGTCGCCCCATTCCCCGTCATCCGAGCCCTGGGTGTCCGCGGCCGGGGCCTGCTGCGTCGTCGGTCCCGCGGCGGTCGCCCTGGTCGCCAGCGCATCCGCCCAGCTGTGGAGACCGAGCGCCGAGGCGGCGACCACGGCCAGAACGCCGATCGTTCCCGTGACGATCCGGCTGAGCCGCTTGCCGTGTTCGCGAGCATCCATGGTCTGTTCCACCCTCCGATTGTCTACAGTGACAACGCTGGCAGGGGTCGCTATGCGTTTCCTATGAAAAAACCCCGAGCTGACAGGGTGTTAGGGACCGGTGACGGGCGCGGGCGCGGCCTCGAGGAGCTCGGCGGCGAGGAGCTCCAGCGTGCGCTCCCGGGCGGGGGACGTGGCCGGGGCGGCCGTCCCGTGCGCGGAGGCGATGGGCTGCAGCATGACCTCGTCGACCCCGAACCGGGCCGCGAGGTCACGGATGCGCGCGGCGGCGGCCACCGGCTCGTCCAGGATCCAGGTGGCGGACATCCGCTCGATCATGCCCTGTTGCGCCGGCGCCATCGTCGTGGCGGCGGCCTCCTCGAGCGTCGCGAGCGGGCCGAGCGGCTGGCCGGAACGCAGCCGAGCCATCTGCTGCATCTGCGGCAGGGCGAGGGCACGGGCCTCGGCCGCGGTGTCGGCGACCACCACGTTGAGGGTGAGGATGGTGCGCGGCGCGGCCAGGGTGTCGCTCGGAGTGAAGCCGCGTCGGTAGAGGTCGAGGGCCTGGGTGGTGCCGTCGCCCGCGAAATGGTTGGCGAAGACGTAGGGCATGCCCTGCTTCGCGGCGAGCCGGGCCGAGTAGTCGCTGGAGCCGAGCAGCCAGATCTCGGGCATCGCGTCGGCGGCGGGGGTGGCGCGCAGGGCGTACTCCTGGCCGGAGGTGAGGCTCAGGGCGGCCCCTCCGGGCTGCAGCAGCGCAGCGATGTCGTCGATGTTGCGGGGGAAGGCGTCGACCTCGCTGACGGCGCCGCTGGAGCGCAGCAGCGCGGTGATCATCGGGTCGCTGCCGGGCGCACGGCCCAGGCCCAGGTCGATCCGGCCGGGGAAGGCGGCCTCGAGCAGGCCGAACTGCTCGGCGATCACGAGCGGGGAGTGGTTGGGCAGCATGACTCCCCCGGAGCCGACCCGGATGCGCTCCGTGCGGGCGGCGAGAATGCCGATCAGCACCGGCGGGTTCGTCGACGCGACGGCCTGCATATTGTGGTGCTCCGCCACCCAGTAGCGGGTGTAACCGAGCCGGTCGGCGCTCTGCGCGAGGGCGACGGATGCCGCGATCGCCTGGGCCGAGCTCTGGGCGGTGCGGACGGGAATCAGGTCGAGCACGGAGAGGCTCAGGGCGGAAGTAGTCATCGCTTCGGGAAACCCTTCCGGGCCCGGTCTTATTCCCCGGACTCATTCCCTGGCCTGCCCGGCGGGCGAACGCGGCGGGTACGCAGAACGGGCCGCCACCCTCAGGTGACGGCCTGTTCGCAAGAAGATCGCGTTGTCTTCGAAAAGTGCCTTAGCGGCGAAGTCCGAGGCTGCCGATCAGCGTGCGGTACCGAGTGATGTCGATGTCCGACAGGTAACCGAGCAAACGACGGCGCTGACCAACCATGAGAAGCAGGCCACGACGTGAGTGGTGGTCGTGCTTGTGCTCTTTCAGGTGCTCCGTGAGGTCCAGGATGCGCTGCGTGAGCATGGCAATCTGAACTTCGGGGGACCCGGTGTCGCCTGGGTGGGTAGCGTACTTTTCGATGATCGCCTTCTTTGCATTAGCTTCGAGTGCCATAGATGGGATCCCCTTTCTCTCACTGCGCGGTGCCCGGGGCCGAATGCCTGGGCTCTCTTGATCCGCGGCCGTCAAACGGCAACCCACCGAGTTTAGCAGAGTCACGGATGCCCCGGCGCAGCGGCCGTGAATGCTTCGGCCGTGAATGCTTCGGCCGTGAATGCTTCGGCCGTGAATGCTACAGCACCGTGAAACCGGCCGGCAGGCTCCCCCGCCCGGTGGCCGCGAGGAGCAGGTCCGCGGCGAGGCCCTTCCGCAGCGCCAGATCCCCCAGCAGGTGCAGGCTGACGGATGCCGCGGCATCCGGAACCTGCGCCTGCACCCCCAGGCTCGCCCGGAGGTCGCAGGTGTGCACGGTGAGCTCGAAGATGCGGGTGGGCAGGTAGTCGGCCAGGCGCATGGCGCCGACCGGGGTGGCGACGACGGCGTCCCCGGCGGTTTCGGCGACGAGTTGCAGCACACGGTCGGCGATCACCGACACCTGCCGGGCCGGGTCGGGGCCGAGGGCCGCGCCGGCGTCCCGGCCGCGCCGGGCGACCGTCGCCGGATCCCCCAGCGAGGCGAGGGCCAACGGGTAGTAGTCGACCGCCGACAAAACCGCGACGGCGGCGCCGGACGCGGCGGCGCCGGACGCGGCGGCGCCGGACGCGGCGGGGGCCTGGCCGAGGTAGGTCTCCACGGTCAGCAGGGCCCGGCTGGTGTGCCCGACGAGGTCCCGCACGGTCCACTCGCCGAGGCCCGGCCGCTCCCAGTCGTTGACGAGGGATGACGTGTCGACGAACCAGCGGGCGGCCTGCCGGAAGGCCTCGCGGGTGGCGGGCCAGGCGTGCATCGAGTCGTCGTTCATGTGCCCACCCTCCACCCGTACCCCACCCGCCGTCTACCGCGGCCGCGGCTCGCGGCGCAGGTTGTGGCCGCGGGCGCAGGTTCTAACGCGCGCCCGCTGCCCGAAGGTGCGCCGCGAGACCGACGGCTGGTCGCGACCGACGGCTGGTGTGTTCGGCGACTGGTGCGTTCGGTCGGTCGCCGGTCAGAGGTCGTCGCGCGAGGCCCATTCCCGGCTGAGCCGCTCCAGGATGACCGCGACGGCGACCGCTCCAGGATCGGGCGAGCCGATGCTGCGTTCGCCGGTGTAAATGGCCCGTCCCCGGCGGGCCTGCAGCAGGCTGGTGGCGTCCGCGCTGGCCCGGGCCACCCGGGCCATGCGGGCGAGGGCCGCGGCAGGGCCGCTTGCGGTGGCCAACTCGGACTCGAGGGCATCCGTGGCCGGCACGAGGGCGTCGAGGAGGGTCTTGTCGCCGAGGTCGGACTTGCCGCGGCTCTTGATTCCCTCCGCGGACGCGCGGAGGATGGCGACCACGTCGGCCCCCGTGAGTTCTTCCTTGCCCGACACCGCGGCGGCCGCGCGCAGGAACGCCGTGCCCCAGAGCGGACCGGAGGTTCCGCCGATGCGCCCGGAGATGACCAGCGCCACCCTTTTCAGGAACGCCGACGGGCTGGAACGGTCGAGGCCGTCCCAGTCGGAGAGCACGATCTCGAACCCGCGGGCCAGGGAGAACCCGAAGTCGCCATCGCCGACCACGGAGTCGTGGTCCCCGAATTCCCGCTCGTTGTCGACGGCCGTGCGGGCGATGCTCTGCACGCCGAACGCGGTGTCTGACAGGGCTGTGCGGGTCATCGGTTCTCCAGGGCGTCTGGGGCAGTCGCGTCGGGGGCGGGAATCTCGGGGGCCTCAAGGATGGCGGCGAAATCGGAAAGGTCGACGAAGAATTCCGGCGCCAGGTGCAGCGGGTCGCTGATCGTGACGGTGGTGGGGCCGCCGGGGTCGCCGAGCGAGGACACCACGAGGGCCGCCCCGGTGAAGTCCTCCCCCGCGGCGTAGCCGCTGACCGTGATCACGGTGCGCAGCCCGGCGGCGAGCTCGGCCTTCAGACCGTTCGCACTGTCCTCGACGACCAGCGCGTCGCCGGGTCCGATCCCGAGCTCCCGCAGGGCGCGCAGGTAGACGTCCGGGGCCGGTTTCCTGGCGCCGTCGACGTCACCGGCGAAAACCCGGAACTTTGCCGCAAGCTCGGGTCCGACCGCGTGGGTGAGCACGGTGCGCACGGACTCCTCCGCGGACGTGGACGCCACGGCAAGGGTCCAGCCGGCGTCCGCGGCCTGGGTGACGATCCGGCGGATGCCCGGGCGGGCCGGCAGTGCGCCGCGGTTCACCCGCTCGGTGTAGATCGCGGTCTTGCGCCGGTGCCATCTCGCGACGGTGGAGTCGAGTGCGGCGGGGTCGTCCTGCGGCAGCCCGAGCACGGCGGCGACCGACGGGGTCAGGATGCTGCGCATCCGTTCCTTACCGCCGCCGATCTTCATCTTCACCGCGTAGTCGGGGTCGCTCCACTGCACGGGAACCGAGAACTCCGCGAAGGCCTGGTTGAAGGCCGGCAGGTGGCCGTCGCGTTCGGTGTCGGCGAGCACGCCGTCGCAGTCGAAGATGAGCGCCGGCATCACCTCACGCCTTCCGCACGCCGGCGGTGGCGCCGGAAGGAGAATTTCTCCCGGCGGGTGATCGACTCGTCCGGCCCGTCCCAGACCTTGAAGATCGCCCAGGAGACGGCCACCAGCGGCACCGCGAGCACGGCCCCGGCGATGCCGCCGAGGACCGTGCCGCCGGTGAGGGCGATCAGGATCACCAGCGGATGCAGTTTCAAGGCCCCGGCCATCACCACCGGGTTGAGCAGGTCCCCCTCGAGCTGGTTGACCACGACCACGATCGCCACGACGATCAAGGCGACGATCGGGCCGTTGGCGACGAGGGCCACCAGCGCGGCGAGGATGCCGGCGATCGTCGCCCCGATCAGGGGGATGAAAGCGGTCAGGAACACGATCACGGCCAGGGGCAGGGCGAGCGGGACCTGCAGGATGGCCAGCCCCGCCCCGATCAATACGGCATCGAACAGGGCGATGACCGCGGTGCCGCGCACGTACTGACCGAGGACCTCGGGCGCGACCGCGCCGACCCGGCGCGCGCGCTCGAGGCGTTCCCCGGAGAGGAAACGCAGGAAGAAGCCCCAGATCAGGCCGCCGTCCTTGAGGAAGAAGAACAGGATGATCACGATCAGCAGGAATCCGGTGACCAGTTCGACGGCGGCGGACACCCCGGCGAGAGCGCCGGTACCGAATTCCGCGCTCGTGATGAAGCCGACCAGGGTGTCGCGCACGGCGGCGAACTGGGCGGCGTCCAGGGACAGCGGGCCCTCGACCAGCAGCCCCTGCAGCTCGTCGAGTCCTTCGCTGGCGGCCAGGGACAGTGCGGTCCACTGGTTGCGCACCGCGAAGACGATGAGCGTGACGATGCCGCCGAGGATGAGCACGCCCGACAGCAGAGTGATCCAGGTGGAGAGCATCGCCGAAACGCCGCGCCTGCGCAGCCAGCCGACCACCGGTACCAGCGCTGACGCCAGGATCAGCGCCACGAGCACCGGGATGACCACGAGCTTCACCTGCACCAGCGCGTAGACGATCCCGCCGGCCACCAGCACCACGAGGATGATCTGGCCGCTGCGGAGTCCCCACCGGCCGAGGCGGTCGGTCAGCAGGGAGCGCGGGGGCTGTGCGGGAACGTCGTCTGCGTGCATGCCGCCACCATAGGCACCTGTGCGTCGGCCGTAAAGGCGGCGGCAAAGGCGCTGCCGGCCGACCGCGTACTGAGCGGCCTACGAAGCGTGCCGGGCGAAGGAGGCCGCCACCCGTTCCAGCACGGCCTCCGACCCGGCGTAGATGCCGTCGGGCCGGGGCCAGTGACTGATCACGTCGGTGAACCCGAGCTCGCCGGCGCGACCCACGGCATCCTCGAACGCGCCGGCGCTGCTCAGGGAGTAGGCGCCGCCGCTGTCCAGGGACAGGTAGCGGTCGATGCCGGCCGGGTCGCGGCCCGCGGCGAGCGCCGTGTCGTCGAGCCGTGCCGACAGGGTTGCCACCGAAGCCCACCAGTCCTCGCCGACCGCGCCATCCGCCCCCGTCGTCACCCAGCCGGACCCGAACGTGGTGACCAGGCGCAGTCCCTTCGGCCCGTTGGCGGCGATGACGAAGGGCACCCGCGGCGACTGCGCCGGGGTGCCGACCATGCGTGCACCCACCGCCGTGGCCCAGTCGCCGCTGAAACTCAGGCCGCCCCTGCCCGGCTCCTCGTGGCGCAGCAGCAGGTCGAGGCCGGTGACGAATTCGGCGAACCGTTCGTGCCGTTGCCGGGGTGTGAGCTCGGGCTGGCCGAGCACGCCGGCGTCGAAGCCCGTGCCGCCTGAGCCGATGCCGAGCAGGAACCGCCCGCCCGCGATGTCGTCCAGGGTCGCGATCTCCTTGGCGAAGGTCACCGGATGCCGGAAGTTCGGCGACGACACGAAGGTGCCCAGACGGATGCGGGAGGTCACGACCGCCGCGGCCGTCAGCGTAGGGACGGTCGCGTGCCAGGGCTGGTCGGCGAGGGACCGCCAGGAGAGATGGTCGTAGGTCCAGGCGTGGTCGAAGCCGAGCGCCTCCGCGCCCTGCCACTTGCGGCGGGCCTCCGGCCAGGCGTCCTGCGGGAGAATCACGATTCCGAAGCGCATGCTGAGAGTCTACGGACGGCGGCCTCCGGCGCCTTCTCGCCCGGGCCGCCCGGTGCTATTAATGGTGCAGCTCGCGGTGCCGCCCGCCCCCCACGTTACGGTCGGCGCCGCGAGTTCGCCATTCGGGCCCCTCCGCGGCGGATGCAGCGGATGCGCTGGCCAGTGTCACCGTCTGGTGCCACACTCGTCCCATGACCGGATCACCGCACGCCCACACCCGTTGCGCGATCGTGCCGCCGTACCTGCTGGTGCGGCTGGCCCGCCTGGACGATCCCCGGTTCGCTGCCGCCGCCGAGGCCGCGCGGCAGTCGCTGATGCGGGACGCGCCGATCCGGGACCTGCGCGCGGGGGCGCATCCGTCTGTGCGATCGTCGGTGCATCCATCGGTGCAGCCTTCGGGCATCGGAACCGCGGTGCGCGGGCGGATCGACCGGGCCATCTCGGATGCGGCGGGCCTGGAGCGTCTGCCGGGCCGGCTGGTGCGCGGCGAGCGGCAGGGGCCGGTGGCGGACCCGGCGGTGCAGGAGGCCTGGGACGGGCTCGGCAGCACGCACGCCCTGTTCTGGACGGTGTTCGAGCGTGACTCCATCGACGATCGCGGGCTGCCGCTGGAGGCCACCGTGCACTACGGCCGCCGGTACGACAACGCGTTCTGGGACGGGGAGCGGATGGTCTTCGGTGACGGGGACGGGCAGGTCTTCAACCGGTTCACCGCGTCGCTGACCGTGATTGGGCACGAACTCGCCCACGGCGTCACCCAGTTCACCGCCAACCTCGCCTATCAGGGCCAGTCGGGCGCGATCAACGAGTCGGTGTCAGACGTGTTCGGTTCCCTGGTCGAGCAGTACGCGAGGGGCCAGTCGACCGCCGAGGCGTCCTGGCTGATCGGCGAGGGATTGTTCACCGACCAGGTGCAGGGTGTGGCCCTGCGCTCGATGAAAGCACCCGGCACCGCCTACAACGACGATGTCCTCGGCAAGGACCCCCAGCCGGCCAACATGTCCGGCTACGTGGAGACCGAGGACGACAACGGCGGGGTGCACCTGAACTCCGGTATCCCGAACCGGGCGTTCTTCCTGGTCGCTTCCGCTCTCGGCGGCAACGCCTGGGATGCCGCCGGCCGGATCTGGTTCGACACGCTCACCTCCGGCACGCTCGGGCGGGGCGTTGACTTCCGCGGGTTCGCTCGGGCGACCGCGCGGGCGGCGCTCAAGCGGTACGGCATCGGATCCCCGGAGCACGATGCCGTGATCGCCGCCTGGACCGCGGTGGGACTCGGTGCCGGCCTCGGCTCGGTATCGAGCGCCCGCACCGGCGCCGTCACCATCCCCGGCGGCACCGGGGATCCGGTCGCGCTGCCGGAGTAGCATCTCTCCCATGAAGGTGGACGTCTTGTGAAGGTGGTCGTCTCGCGCAGCGGTGGTATCGCCGGGATCCGGCGGACCTGGGAGGTTCAGGTCGACGAGCAGCCCGATGCGTCAGCATGGATGGCGCTCCTCGACACTCTGCCATGGAACGACGTGGCCACGGAGGCGCCGCAGCCGGACCGGTATATCTATCGCATCCGCTGTGCACCCCATGAGGTGGTGCTCGGGGAGCAGCAGGTCTGCGGCCCCTGGCAAGACCTTATTGACCGGGTCAGAGGGGTGATCGAACCACGCTGAACGTTGCGTGAACGAATGGCGCGGACCGTTCCTGGACGTGGCTGCCTGAGAGTCCCCTGTTAGAATGACCTTAACTAGGGGGCCTTTCATCGTTATTCTTCCGGCTGTAAAAAATTCATGTTCTTCCATCCTGCGCCAAGCCACAGTGCTGGCCCTCGGCCTCGTTCTCGCCGGCTTTGCGCTGACCGCTATTCCGGTGGCGCCGGCCTCGGCTGCGCCGACGGGCACGACCATCGACCAGTGCAACGGCGTCCCGGGAGTCGGCGCCGGCACCGGAGCCGTGGAATGCAACGTCACCGTGACGAACAACCTGGACCTGGCTACCGGTGTGGCGAGTTCCACGGTGAGCACCGTCGTATGCGTTCACGAAGCCAACACCAAGGTCGATTGCGGGCCGGCCACGGTCGCTCCCTACACGAACCTCGTCCTGCACGTCGCGCAGTGCAACGGGTCGATCAACGTCGGCGGCGGGAACGTGCTCTGCACCGTGACCATCGTGAATAACATCACCGGCTCGGCGACTCCGACCCCCGCGACCGTGAATCAGTGCATCGAATCCGGCACCGGCGGCGGCACCGAGCCGACGACCGACTGCGACCCGACCGGCCCCACAACCGGTGCCACGGTCGACCAGTGCAACAGTTCCGGAAATGGCGGCGGCGCCACCATGCGCGTACTGTGTACCGTCGACCCGCTGTCCAGCGTGGTGCCGGAAATTCCGGTCACGGTCACCCAGTGCAACGGATCCGGCAACAATGGCGGCAGCACGGTCATCTGTGACACCGAATTGACCACGATCGTGCGGGCCGCAGCAACCACGCCGACGGCCACCCCGACCCCGACAGCGACCGCCTCTCCGATGGTGGCTCCCCTCGTCGAGGCCGCTCCGCAGTTGGCCGCCACCGGCTTCAGCTCCGGACCGCTCCTGATCTCCACCGCTTCGGCTCTCCTGCTCGGCGGCCTGGTCGTGCTGTTCGTATTCCGACGCAACATCCGTCGCCCCGGGCGCCAGGGCTGACACGCACCAGCTCTGCACGAAGAGCGACTACGCGCCGACCGCCGTTCCCGGTGGTCGGCGCGTTTTTCGTCCCGCCCGTTGGTCGACCCGCGCGTTAGCTCGCGGAGAAGCCGACCGCGTGGGACCATTGGGCATGGAAACCAACGACCTGAGTCCGGTTCGGAACCTCACCGAAGAAGAATGCTGGGATCTCCTGATCTCGTCGAGTTTCGGGCGACTCGCGCTGAGCATCGCCGGTGAGCCGGACATCTACCCGGTGAACTTCATCGCGGTCGACAAGACGCTTCTTTTCCGTACCGCGGAGGGCACGAAGCTGCTCGAACTCACCGTGAACAACAGGGTCGCTTTCGAGACGGACGGGATCGGCCGCGACGAAGCCTGGAGCGTCGTGGCGCGCGGCCAGGCGCGCGTGCTCGACACGCAGGCCGAGATCGAGGCCGCGGACCAGTTGCCGCTGCGCCCGCTTGTCCCCACCCTCAAGTACATCTATGTGGAGATCACGCCCACGACTGTCAGCGGTCGTCGATTCAA
Organism: Cryobacterium sp. TMT4-10; assembly: GCF_004403275.1. Classification (NCBI taxonomy): domain Bacteria; kingdom Bacillati; phylum Actinomycetota; class Actinomycetes; order Micrococcales; family Microbacteriaceae; genus Cryobacterium; species Cryobacterium sp. TMT4-10. The sequence goes on along the minus strand of NZ_SOGU01000018.1, from coordinate 5,992 downwards.
TCTCGGCCCGGAACCCGACCGGTACTGACCAGATGAACACGCAAGCGGTTCCCGGCGTTGTGCTGATCACCGGTACATCCTCCGGGATCGGCCTGCATGCAGCCGTGGCGGCGGCCCGCGCCGGACACACGGTCGTGGCCACGATGCGCAACCTCGAGGGAGCGCGCGCCCTGCGCGACGCCGCGGCCACCGCGGGGTGAGCCTCGACATCCGTCGTCTGGACGTCACCGAGCCCGACTCGGCGACGCAGGTCGTGACCGACCTGACGGAACGCTACGGCCGGCTCGACGCGCTCATCAACAACGCCGGCTCCGGCCGGGTCGGCACCATCGAGAACGAGACCGTCGACGATGTGCGAGCCGTGATGGAAGCGAACTTCTTCGGGGTCGTCGCCGTGACCCGCGCTGCCCTCCCCCACCTGCGTAAAACCCGCGGGCGCCTGATTTCGGTGTCGAGCGTCGGCGGGGTCGTCGGCCAGCCCTTCAACGAGGCCTACTGCGCCGCCAAGTTCGCGGTCGAAGGCTTTCATGGAGAGCCTCGCCCCCGTGGCTGCCACGGCCGGGGTCTCCGTGACGGTCGTCGAGCCCGGTGCCGTGGCGTCGTCGTTCATCGCCAACGTGGGTGGAGACCTCGCCTCGTCCGGCCCGGTTGACGACCCCTACGCCGACACCCTGGCCCCCTACCTGGCCCGCGCGGCGTCCTCCTTCAGTGCTGCCCAGTCCGCTCACAGCGCCGGTGCGGTTCTCGCAGGCCTGCTGGACGGCGACCGCCCCGCGTTCCGCGTGCAGACGTCCGAAGGCGCACGCCAGTTCGTGGCTGCCAAGCTCGCCGACCTCGATGGTTCCGTCGTGCAGGGCATGACGGCAGCCTGGCTGGCCTGACCGGCTCCTCCCGGGCGGCCTCGACCGTCAGAACGGTGCGTGCTCGGGGGCGGGCTCCGGCTCGGCTACCGTCGTGGGTTCCGGCGGCGGCGTCGTCTCGGGTTTCACCGCAACGTGCCATAGCTGATCTCCCCCGCAGCCAGCGCCGCCCGGGTCGCGAGCAGCTCAACGGCCAGGGCCCGGCTCTCCGCGACCAGGTTTTCCGCCGACCGCTGCGGCACCCGGATCGTGCAGGCCAGCTCGCTCGAGAACTCCCGCTCGGCCACCTCACGTGCGTCCCAGCGGGCGCTTGGGACCCGGGCGGCGTTGTGGGCGACGGCCTGCCCGAACCGTCGGGCCGCCTCGACCCGTTCCGCCCGCCGGGCGAAGGCCGCGGCGATGTCGCGTTCGGCCTCGGCGATGGCATCGAAATGGAGGCCCATGGCCTCTCGCTCTGCGATGAATGACGGCTTCATGAGGAACACGCTACGCGCACCCACCGACACGGCCCCGGCACCCGTGGACACTGTGGATAACTTGATCAAACCCGGATTGTGGAGGACACCGCGCGCTTCCCATCTACTGCGTCCGCGCCGCCGAGGACGCTCAGTCCCGGCGAAGTATGCCGGAACGCGGCCCGGCGACCGGCCGCCCGGAATCCCCTTCCCCACCCTCGGGTGGCTAATTCAGGAGATTCGGGCCGGTCGCTCGTCCGTCGCCGCAGACCAGTGCGGATGAGTGGGCGCCAGCGGGAGAATCTCCTGAGTTAGCCCCGGCGGCGGCAGGTGGCTTTGGCTCACCGCGAAGAACCTCATACGGTTAAGGAAGTTGCGGATCTTCCCCGGTCCGGAATCAGCCGTTGTCGACGACTGAGTCCGAGCAACGCCAGCCAGCAGCGACGGAAAGAAACCGATCATGACCCAGAATGTCCCCGCGCTTCCCGGTGCCGGAGCCCCCGTTCACGAAGGCGATGCAGCCGGCGGGACCGGGGAGAACGAGGGGCCGGATGCCTCCACTCGCCTCTCGTTCCTCAGCCCGCCGCAGCGCACGACGGCCGGGCCTGCTCAGCAGGGCTGGCGAGGGAGGCTCAGCCGGCTCACCGGTGGCCTCATCGCTCTCGGCCCGGGCCGCGTCGAGCGGGCGCACCGAGAGACGATCGCCTCCGTCCAACGCAACTTCACGGAGCCGAAAACGATCGTGGTGCTCAATCCCAAGGGCGGAGCGAACAAGACGACCGCGACCCTGCTCATCGCGGCGACGCTGGGCATGTACCGCGGCGGGTACACGCTGGCGTGGGACAACAACGAGTCGATGGGAAACCTCGGGGTGAGGGTGCGCACCGCCGGGCACACGAACACCGCCCTGACCCTCCTGCGCGAGCTGGACCGATTTGACGACGGACGCACCATCCGCCTGGGCGACCTGGACAACTATGTGCACGCCCAGGGGGACGCCCAATTCGACGCGCTGGCCTCCGACCTGGACCCGGCCGGCGCCCGGAACATCGACGGCGAGGCGTTCGGCCGGCTCTACGCCATCCTCAGCCGGTTCTACCGCGTGCTGGTGATCGACACGGGCAACAACATGCGGGCATCCAATTGGGAGGCAGCCGTCGAGAAAGCCGACCAGCTCGTCGTCGTGTCGACGATCCGCGAAGACACCGGCTACGGTGCGGCCGCGCTGCTGGAGGGTCTGCGCCAGAAAGGCCACGGCGAGAAGGTGGCGCAGGCCGTCACGATCCTGGCGTCACCGGACGGGACCGTCGACGACGCCCTGTACCGGCGGCTGCACGATCACTTCGGCAAGCTCACCCGGGCCGTCCTGGACGTGCCGTTTGACCCCGCGCTGATCGGCGGTGGACCGCTGAACATCGACGCACTCGACCCGCGCACCCGCCGGGCCTGGCTGGACGCGACGGCTGTGATCGCCGAGGGACTCTGAGGCGGCGAGGGCTGCGCGTCGGGCCGGGAAGGCCCGGTAGGCCGGGAAGCCCGGTAGGCAGGGAAGGCTCGGCGGGCGCCTCAGGCATCCGCGGACAGACCGATGAGGCGGAGCAGTGCGAGGCCGTAGGCATCCGCGGCTTCGTCGGCGTCGAACGATTCCGTCGCGCCGTGGATCTCGACCAGCACCCGGTGGCTCGATTCCTCCAGCCGGTGCAGGGAGCGGAAGGTGTTGCGCAGCAGCGCCCGCAACTGGTCCTCGCGCGGGAGCCAGAGGGCGTCCTCGAGGGCGAGGGAGTCCAGAGCCCACTCGGTCGTGCCGTTGAACCCGAGGATCGTGCCGGTGTCGAATTCGTGCGGTTCGATGGTCATGTCACTGACCGTGAACACGTCGCTCTCGAAACCGGCACGTTCGATCCGGAAGGCGTCCCCGGAGACGGGGCGCCAGCGCAGACCGGCCACGGCCAGTGCGCGTGCACAGTCGATTGAGATCATGGCGGCAACTCCGCCCGCTAGCGTTGTGATGAGAACTATATTCCAGGAGGACCGGTGTGACGCGAACCGTGAATCTGACGGTGCATGTGAAGCCCGGCAGCCGCAAGGGGCCTCTGGTCACGGTCGACGACCCCGAGGATGCGCCGGACACTGCGACGAAACTCCCCACGGATGCCGCCCTTACGGTCTATCTGCAGCAGCGCGCCGCCGAGGGTGCCGCCAACGAGGCCCTGGTCAAGCTGCTCGCCAAGCACTTCGGCGTTTCCCGGAGCGCGGTCACCATCATCCGTGGGCACAGCTCCCGGATCAAGCACGTGCGGGTCGAACACGACTCGTAGCGACCGGTCGCGACTGGTTGTGACCCGCACGTGCCCTCCGGGCGGCGGTGAGTTGCAGCTGACGCCGAGTTCTAGCTGACGCCGAGCAGGTCGATCACGAAGATCAGCGTCTGGCCGGAGAGACGGTGGCCTCCGCCGGCGGGACCGTAGGCCAGGTGCGGCGGGACGACCAGCTCGCGGCGTCCGCCCACCTTCATTCCGGGGATGCCCTGCTGCCAGCCCACGATCAGCGACCGGAGTGGGAAGTTGATCGACTGGCCGCGGTTCCAGGACGAGTCGAATTCGTCTCCGGTGTCGTATTCGACGCCCAGGTAGTGCACGTCGACGGTGGCGCCGGGGGTTGCCTCGGCACCCTCGCCGACCACGATGTCGGTAATGGTCAGTTCGGTGGGCGCGGGGCCCTCGGGTGCGTCGAGTTCGGGCTTTGAATTGAGATCAGTCATGTTCCCATCCAACCGGATTCACCCGTCCGACGCACCGTGAAAATTCCCCCTTGCGCGAACGCAACGGGGAGGCGCACCATGGTGTCAGTAACTCGCCGCTCCGGGAGAGTCGTCGGCATCGCCACACCACCGGGCGGCGAGTTCATGTCTGCAGCCGACGCCGTTCACTTCCCCGCGCTCAGGTGCGACGCTCAGGCGATCACTCCGGCGCGGTCCGCCTGGATGAGGCCCAGCAGTTCCGCCTCGTCGGCGCGGTCCACGTGACCCGCCGTGCCGTTCAGCATCCGTTGCCGGGCGAATGCCAGCCGGGTGGCATCCCGGATGAAGCTCTGCATCGCCCGCTTGCGGGCGCGGGGCTGGCGAGAAGCCCAGGTCCTGGCCTGCCGCCGCCCTTCGGGGGTGGCGAGCATCGAGACCTCGGCGGCGCTGAACCAGCCCACCGCCGCGTACTCGCTGAGTCGACGTTCGGTGATGCGCTTCTCCTGCCGGCGGAGCAGGATCACGACCACGACGGCGGCCAGGAACAGCGGCACCTGCACGAGCAGGTAGTAGGTCACCAAGGAGGCGCTGTCCACCAGGTAGAAGGCGCCGTTCCAGAGCATGTGCAGCAGGATGGCGCCCAGCAGGCCGAGCAGGATCGTGCCGGCCGCCGCCGCACCGCGGCGCCGGGCCGCCAGTCCGATCGCAATCCCCGTGCAGGCGGTGAACATGACGTGCGCGAACGGGGACAGCACACCCCGCACCAGGAAGGTGAAGCCCAGGTTGGCGGCGCCGCCGTCCATCATCGCCAGACCGAAGTACTGGATGTTCTCGGAGAACGCGAACCCCGCGGCGACCGTCGCCGCGAAGACGATGCCGTCGACGGGTCCGTCGAACCGGCGGCGGAGCACCCAGAAGATCAGCAGGATGCCAAATCCCTTCGCGGTCTCCTCCACGATGGGCGCCTGGATGACGGCGGCGGTGAAATCGGCGCCGGACCCGGAGGCTGACCGGGACGCGCCGGAGAGGTTCAGGGCGATCTGCACGCCGAGGTCGAAGATCAGGGCCGACGCCACCGAGACGCCCGCGCCCCAGAGCAGGGCGAACCAGAGCGTCGGGCGGGGCTCCGGCTCCCAGCGGTCGATCCAGCGCACGGCCAGCAGGATCGCCGTCAACGGGATGAGGGCGAGGATCAGGCAGATCAGCAGCGCTCCGGGGCCGAGGAACGTGGCCAGGTACACCAGCACCAGCAGCACCGCCGTGCCGCCCACGACCAGGCCGACGCTGGTCAGGGCGATCAGGCCCCCACTCGTGCGGCGCACCGGGGCGGACCACACGGGCTGAACGGGCTGGGCCGCCGGTTGCACACCCGGGGCGGCAGCGGCTGGGCGGGACTCGGGCGACTCAAATGTCATGCCGATCAGGATACCGGGGCGAACATGGTGCCCGGGTTGAGGATGCCGAGGGGATCGAAGACGGACTTGATCTGGCGCTGCAGGTCGAAGCTCGTGTCGCCGACTTCCTCCGCCAGCCAGCGGCGTTTGAGCACGCCGACCCCGTGCTCGCCGGTGAGGGTGCCGCCGAGTTTCAGGGCCGCCCGGAACAGTTCTCCGGCCGCCTCCCAGATCGCCTCCGGCACCACCGGGTCCCCGGCCGGCCGGCCCGGGTCGGCGGGGATCACGAAGTTGGGGTGCAGGTTGCCGTCGCCGGCGTGGGCGACCGTGGGGATCGGCACGCCCGTGCGGGCGCTGATCTCCGCGATCCGTTCGAACATTTCCGCCATCCGGGAACGGGGCACACAGACATCCTCGATCAGGACCTCGCCGTGGGCGGCCAGCGCCGGGTGCGCGGCCCGCCGCACGGCCAGCAGCCGGTCGGCGGTGGCGCCCCCCGCGGCATCCGCCAGGCGGACCTCACCGCCCGCGGCCCGCAGCACG
>NZ_SOGU01000087.1:0-31631 GCF_004403275.1 Cryobacterium sp. TMT4-10 | reverse complement strand
TTCGGCTTCAAATCACCCGACGCCCTCATCGCCCTCGCCATGCTCAGCCTCGGCGGCCACAAACCAGTACTCCCCGGCCGGGTTTAACCCACGGTTACGCCAGGAGAGCCGAGATTCTGTTCTAAAAATCCGCATTCGCCGGGTTTCACCCCGTTCCGGGCAGAATCTCCGTCGAATTCGTTCGGAGACGGAGTTGTTGGCGGAGTGGCGGGCCAAGTGGCGGGCAGGGCTCTGCTACGCGAGGGGAACGGGGGTGATGCCGAGCGGGGCGAGTGCCGCGGCACCGCCGTCTTCCGCAGTCAGAACCCAGATGCCGTCCTTGTGCACGGCCACGGTGTGCTCCCAGTGCGCGGCGGCGCGTCCGTCGCTGGTGGCGACGGTCCAGTCATCCTCGCGCACGTACGTCTCGATCGATCCGAGCACGACCATCGGCTCGATCGCGACGACCAGGCCGGGCTTGACGTCCGGGCCCTTCTGGCGCACCCGGTAGTTGAACACCGGCGGGGCCTCGTGCATGGACCGGCCGATGCCGTGGCCGACGTAGTCGGTGAGGATCCCGTAGTCGCCCTGGGAATCGACGTAGTCCTCGATGGCGTCGCCGACCTCGTTGAGGTGGCGCGCCACGGCCAGCCGGGCGATGCCGTGCCACAGCGACTGCTCGGTGACATCGGACAGCTTCTGGCGTTCGGCCACCTCGGCGGGGCGGGCCGGATCCGGAATCACAAAGCTGAACGCGGCATCGCCGTTCCAGCCGTCGATGATCGCGCCGCTGTCGATCGAGACGATGTCGCCGGCCGCGAGGACGCGGGCGCCGGGGATCCCGTGCACCACGTCGTCGTTGACCGAGGCGCACACCGTGTGGAAGTAGCCCTGCTCGAGCTTGAAGTTCGGCAGTCCGCCGCGCGCGACGATGGCCGCCTCCGCCGCGGCATCCAGTTCGAGCGTGGTCGCGCCGACCCGGATGGCAGCGCGGGCCGCATCCAGAGATGCGGCCGTGGCGAGCCCCGGGGCGATCATCAGCCGCATCTGCGCCGGCGACTTGTAGATGGAACGTCGAAGGCTCATGAGTATCTCTGCAAACTGATTGGGACGTGCGGATGGGTGGTACCGGTCGAAGACAGGCCGGATGGCGCAACCAGACGGTTGCGCCATCTCGGTCAGGTGGTGCTGGCTGCCTCTTCGGTGGCGTTCAGGCCGCGCGCGGCCAAGGCAGCGAGGATGCGCCCGGTCACCTCGTCCACGGCGCCCAGGCCGTCGACGGTGACGACGAGGCCGCGGGAGCCGTACAGGTCGATCAGGGGTGCGGTCTGCTCTTCGTAGACCGACAGGCGGTGACGGATGACGTCGGCCGTGTCATCCGCGCGGCCCTGCTCGGCGGCACGCTTCAGCAGACGCGCGACGACCTCTTCGGTGTCGGCGACGATCAGGACGACGGCGTCGAGGGCGGTCCCGTCGGCTTCCAGCAGACGGTCCAGCTCCTGAACCTGATCAGCGGTGCGCGGGTAGCCGTCGAGGAGGAACCCCGCCACAGCGTCGGCCTGCTTCAACCGGTCGGACACGATCTCGTTGGTGAGGGAATCCGGCACATAGGCGCCGGCATCGATGAACGCCTTGACCTTGACGCCCAACTCGGTGTTGTTCTTCACGTTGAAACGGAAGATGTCGCCGGTCGAGATGGCCGGCACGGCAAAAGCCTCGGACAGCCGCTCGGCCTGGGTGCCCTTGCCCGCGCCAGGCGGGCCGATCAGGAGAAGACGAGTCATCGGAGCAGCCCTTCGTAGTGGCGCTGTTGGAGTTGCGAATCGATCTGTTTGACCGTCTCGAGCCCGACGCCGACGATGATCAGGATGCTGGCGCCACCGAACGGGAAGTTCTGGTCGGCACCGATCGCGGAGAAGGCGATCAGAGGCAGCAACGCGATCAACCCCAGGTACAGGGAACCGGGCAGCGTCACCCGGGTGAGAACGAAGTCCAGGTATTCCGCGGTCGGCCGACCGGCGCGAATGCCTGGGATGAATCCGCCGTACTTCTTCATGTTGTCTGCGACCTCTTCAGGGTTGAAGGTGATCGCGACGTAGAAGTAGGTGAATCCCACGATGAGGAGGAAGTACATCGCCATGTAGAGCGGGTGGTCGCCCTTGGTCAGGTTGTTCGTCACCCAGGTGACCCAGGCGGCCGGGGACTGGCCGGCGGCGGGCTGGTTGAACTGGGCGATCAGGGCGGGGAGGTACAGCAGCGAGGACGCGAAGATGACGGGCACGACACCGGCCATGTTCACCTTGATCGGGATGTACGTGTTATTGCCGCCGTAGGTGCGTCGGCCGACCATCCGTTTGGCGTATTGCACCGGGATGCGACGTTGCGACTGCTCAACGAAGACGACGGCTGCCACCACGAGCAGCCCGATCGCGAGCACGATCAGCAGGACGTCGATGCCCTTCTGCTGGCCGATCGCGCCGAGCGAGTTCGGGAACCGGGCCGCGATCGAGGTGAAGATCAGCAGCGACATGCCGTTGCCGATGCCGCGTTCGGTGATGAGTTCGCCCATCCACATGATGATTCCGGTGCCAGCTGTCATGGTGATGACCATGAGCAGGATGGCGTACCAGGAGTCGTTGGTGAGCAGCTGAGAACACTCGGGGCTGGCGGACGTGCCGAACAGGGCGCCGCTGCGGGCCACCGTGATGAGCGTCGTCGACTGGAGGATGCCGAGGGCGATCGTGAGATAACGCGTGTACTGGGTCAGTGTGCTCTGCCCGGACGCGCCCTCTTTGTAGAGGGTCTCGAAGTGTGGGATGACCACGCGCAGCAACTGCACGATGATCGAGGCCGTGATGTACGGCATGATGCCGAGCGCGAACACCGACAACTGAAGCAATGCGCCACCGCTGAACAGGTTGACGAGCTCATAGAGGCCGCTGGTTCCCTGGTTCGCGGCCAGACACGCTTGCACGTTCTGGAAGTCAACGAATGGTGCAGGTACGAACGAGCCCAGTCGGAACAGGGCAACGATCCCCAGGCTGAATCCGATCTTCTTGCGAAGGTCGGGTGTGCGGAATATCCGCGCGATGGCGCTGAACACAATGCCTCCAGTTAATAACGTGAAAAACGAGCTTGTCGAGACCAGCATCGAAAGATTTCGATTGGTGGCCTCGACAAGCTCGCTCAGCGTCTACGGACTTACTTGATTGAGCCACCCGCAGCGACGATCTTCTGCTCTGCTGAGCCGGAGACCTTATCCACTGCAATGTTCAGCTTAACCGCAATGTCACCATTGCCGAGAACCTTGACCTTCTCGTTGTCACGAACAGCACCCTTGGCGACCAGGTCGGCGATGGTTACATCGCCCCCGTTCGGGTAGAGCTCCGCGAGCTTGTCCAGGTTGACAACCTGGTACTCGACGCGGAACGGGTTCTTGAACCCGCGCAGCTTCGGGGTGCGCATGTGCAGAGGCATCTGCCCACCCTCGAAGCCGATACGCACGTTGTAGCGCGCCTTCGTGCCCTTGGTACCACGACCGGCAGTCTTACCCTTGGAGCCTTCACCACGACCGACGCGCATGCGCGACTTCTTGGCACCGGCGGCCGGGCGAAGGTGGTGAACCTTCAGGACCTGCTCGCGCTTTTCGGTCGGAGCAGCCTTCACAGCGACCTTGGCGGCGGCAGCCTTCTTGGGGGCTGCCTTCTTTGCAGTGGCGGGCTTGGCGGCTGCCGTGGCAGCTTCCTTCTCGTCAGCCATTAGTCAATCTCCTCGACCTTTACGAGGTGAGCAACGGTGTTGACGTAGCCGCGGTTCTGCGAGTTGTCCTCGCGAATCGTGACTGCGCCAATGCGCTTGAGACCCAGGCTGCGAAGCGTGTCGCGCTGGTTCTGCTTCTCACTAATTTTGGACTTGATCTGTGTCACTTTGAGGCGAGCCATCAGGCACCTGCCTTTGCTGCTGCGGCAGCTGCTGCTGCTGCGGCGTCGGCGCGCAGGAAACGGGCCGGGGCCACGTCTTCGTACGCGAGCCCACGACGAGCTGCAACCGCACGCGGCTCTTCGAGCTGGTGCAGAGCCTCGACCGTGGCGTGGACGATGTTGATGGTGTTCGACGAGCCGAGGGACTTGCTCAGCACGTCGTGGATGCCAGCGCACTCGAGTACGGCGCGCACCGGGCCACCGGCGATAACGCCGGTACCGGCAGCGGCCGGACGCAGCAGGACAACGCCGGCTGCGGCTTCACCCTGCACGGGGTGCGGGATCGTGAGGCCGACGCGGGGAACGCGGAAGAAGTTCTTCTTCGCTTCCTCGACACCCTTGGAAATGGCGGTAGGCACCTCACGGGCCTTGCCGTAGCCGACTCCGACCAGGCCGTTGCCGTCACCGACGACGACGAGAGCGGTGAAGCTGAAGCGACGACCACCCTTGACCACCTTGGAAACGCGGTTGATGGTGACAACGCGCTCCAGGAACTGGCTCTTGTCGGCGTCGCGGCTGCCGCGATCCTTGTTCGGGTTGCGCTCACGGCCACCACGACGAGCCTCACGAGGCTCGTTCTGCGGCGGCGTCGTGGACGCAGCGGTCTCGACGGGTGCCTCTGCAGCCACCACGTTCTCCTTTGTTGCTGTGTTAGCGGTTTCAGTGCTCACAGGTTCAACCCACCCTCTCGAGCTCCCTCGGCGATGGCAGCGACGCGTCCCGCGTACTTGCTGCCGCCACGGTCAAATACGACGGCTTCGATACCGGCGGCTTTGGCACGCTCAGCGACGAGCTCGCCGACCTTGCGGGCCTTGGCGGTCTTGTCACCATCGAAGGTGCGCAGACCGGTTTCGAGCGTGGACGCCGAAGCAAGGGTGAAACCCTTGCTGTCATCGACGACCTGCACGAATACGTGGCGAGCAGAACGGGTGACGACGAGACGCGGACGAAGCGCAGTCCCCTCGATCTTCTTGCGAAGACGTGTGTGCCTGCGTCCGCGGGCAGCAGCCTTGCTCTTACCTCTAGTTCCGAGACCCATGGTTACTTACCACTCTTTCCGGCCTTGCGGCGAACAATCTCGCCGGCGTAACGCACACCCTTGCCCTTGTAGGGCTCCGGCTTACGAATCTTACGGATGTTGGCGGCGACCTCGCCGACAGCCTGCTTGTCGATACCGCCGACCGTGAGGCGGTTGACGCTCTCCACGGTCAGGGTGATACCGGCGGGCGGGTCGACCAGGACCGGGTGCGAGAAGCCGAGGGCGAACTCGATGGAGCTGCCCTTCTGGGCTACGCGGTAACCGGTACCGACGATCTCGAGGGACTTGGTGTAACCCACCGTCACCCCGATGATCTGGTTTGCGATGAGCGTCCGGGTCAGTCCGTGCAGCGAACGCGAGTTGCGCTCGTCGTTCGGGCGAGTGACGACAACGTGGCCGTCCTCGATCTTGACCTCGATCGGGTTCGCGACGGTGAGCGCGAGCTCGCCCTTCGGGCCCTTGACGCTGACGCGCTGGCCTTCAGCGGTGACCGTGACATCCGTCGGAATCGGGATGGGGAGTCTTCCAATACGTGACATCGTCGACTACCACACGTAGGCGAGAACTTCTCCGCCTACGCCCTTCTTCTCGGCCTGGCGGTCGGTGAGCAGACCGCTGGAGGTGGACAGGATGGCAACGCCGAGGCCACCGAGAACGGTGGGGATTTCGGTCGACTTCGCGTACACGCGCAGGCCGGGCTTGGAAACCCGCTTGATCCCGACGATGGAACGCTCGCGGTTCGGACCGAACTTCAGGTTGAGCGTGAGGGTCTTGCCGACCTCTGCATCCTTGACGTCCCAGGCAGAGATGTAACCCTGAGCCTTGAGGATGTCTGCGATGTTCGCCTTGAGCTTGCTGTGCGGCATGGACACGGTGTCGTGAAACGCCGAGTTAGCGTTGCGCAGTCTGGTCAGCATGTCTGCGACCGGATCTGTCATTGTCATTTGTGGTGCCTTTCTCGCCTGGTTTCGTTCACCCGTTACACGGATGACGACCTTGGTCGTGGTGGGGCTGGACGGTTGTCCAGCCCCGGATTTTTACTACAAGGAGCCAAAGAGCTACTTTACTTGGTGTTTTCGGCTGTCTTGAACGGGAAGCCCAGCGCCTTGAGCAGCGCGCGGCCTTCTTCGTTGTTCTTGGCCGTCGTCACAACCGTGATATCCATACCGCGGATACGGTCGATCCGGTCCTGGTCGATCTCGTGAAACATGACCTGCTCGGTGAGACCGAAGGTGTAGTTGCCGCTGCCGTCGAACTGCTTGTCGCTCAGTCCGCGGAAGTCACGGATGCGAGGAAGAGCAAGGCTCAGGAGGCGGTCGAGGAACTCCCACATGCGGTCGCCACGAAGTGTGACGTGCGTGCCAATGGGCTGTCCTTCACGCAGTTTGAACTGCGCGATCGACTTGCGGGCCTTGGTGACCTGCGGCTTCTGGCCGGTGATCTTGGTGAGGTCGGAAACGGCCCCGTCCATGATCTTGCCGTCGCGAGCTGCTTCGCCGACACCCATGTTGACAACGATCTTGACCAGGTTCGGAACCTGGTGGACGTTGGTGAAGCCGAGGTCCTTGGTGAGCTGGGCGGTGATCTCATCGCGGTACTTCTGCTTGAGGCGCGGCAGGATAACCGGGACGGCTGCTTCGGCGGCTGCAGTTGCAGTGTCAGTCATCAGAGGTCCTTCCCTGACTTCTTGGCGTAACGAACGCGGACCGTCTTGGTGACGCCGTCCTTCGTTACTTCTTCGGTGCGGACGCCGACCTTGGTCGGCTTCTTGGTCTCCGGGTCGACGATGGCCACGTTGGACACGTGAATCGGCGCCTCCATGGTCTCGATGCCGCCGGTCTTGGTGCCGCGCTGGGTCTGGCCGACGCGAACGTGCTTGGTGACGAAGTTGATGCCCTCTACGAGGACACGGTTCTTCTCCACCAGGACAGCGATGACCTTGCCCTGCTTGCCGCGGTCGCCGCCGCGGGCCTGGGTGCGGCCGGTGATGACCTGAACGAGGTCACCCTTTTTGAGTCTGGCCATGATTTAGATAACCTCCGGTGCCAGCGAGATGATCTTCATGAACTTCTTGTCGCGAAGCTCGCGACCGACCGGTCCGAAGATACGGGTGCCGCGGGGGTCACCTTCGTTCTTCAAAATCACTGCGGCGTTCTCATCGAACTTGATGTACGAACCGTCTGGACGACGGGTCTGCTTTTTGACGCGAACGACAACGGCTTTGACGACGTCGCCCTTCTTGACGTTTCCGCCCGGGATGGCGTCCTTGACCGTGGCGACGATCGTGTCGCCCAGTCCGGCGTAGCGACGGCCGGAGCCACCGAGAACGCGAATGGTCAAGAGCTCCTTGGCACCGGTGTTGTCGGCAACCTTGAGTCGTGATTCTTGCTGAAGCACTTTTTAACTCCTTCTATCAAGTAAGCGCGAGGCCTACTTGGCCTTCTCGAGGATCTCGACCAGGCGCCAGCGCTTGGAAGCGCTGAGCGGACGGGTCTCACTGATCAGGACCAGGTCGCCGACGCCGGCGATGTTCGCCTCGTCGTGAGCCTTCAGCTTGGACGTACGGCGGATGACCTTGCCGTACAGGGGGTGCTTCACGCGGTCTTCGACCTCGACAACGATGGTCTTTTCCATCTTGTCGCTGGTCACGTAACCACGCAGCGTCTTGCGGTAGCCGCGAACGAGAGCCTCAGCCTCGACAGCGACGACCTTTGCGTCAGTCTTCGCCATGACTAGGCCTCCTTCGTCTCGTCGGCGTCAACCGCAGCGGTGTCCTCAACGGACGCAGCTGCAGGCTTGGCCTTCTTGGTCTTCTTCTCAGCCTTGGCCGGAGCCTCGACAGGCACGGGAGTCGGGCGAATGCCCAACTCGCGCTCACGGAGAACCGTGTAGATGCGAGCGATGTCGCGCTTGACCGCGCGGAGGCGGCCGTGGCTTTCGAGCTGGCCGGTGGCCGACTGGAAGCGAAGGTTGAAAAGTTCTTCCTTCGCCTTCTTCAGCTCGTCGAACAGTCGCTCATTTTCAAAAGTGTCGAGCTCGACCGGGGCGAGCTCCTTGGATCCGATCGCCATTATGCGTCGCCCTCCTCGCGCTTGATGATGCGTGCCTTCAAGGGCAGTTTGTGAATTGCGCGGGTCAGCGCTTCCTTGGCAACGATGTCGGTGACACCGCTGAGTTCGAACAGGACACGACCCGGCTTGACGTTGGCGACCCACCACTCGACGGAACCTTTACCGGAACCCATGCGAGTTTCGGCCGGCTTCTTGGTGAGGGGGCGGTCCGGATAGATGTTGATCCAGACCTTGCCGCCACGCTTCATGTGACGGGTGATCGCGATCCGAGCGGACTCGATCTGACGGTTGGTCACATAGGCGGGGGTGAGCGCCTGGATGCCATACTCGCCGAACGACAGCTCGGTGCCACCGGTTGCATGGCCGGTACGGCCCGGGTGGTGCTGCTTACGGTGCTTGACTCTGCGTGGAATCAACATGGTTATGCCTCAACTCCTGCTGCAACCGGTGCCGCTGCCTCTGCGCGGGGCGCACGACGCGGTCGGTCGTCACGTCGCTCGGGGCGGGACGACTTAGCGTTGGCCTGCTCGCGGGCGAGTTCCTTGTTGGTGATGTCGCCCTTGTAGATCCAGACCTTCACGCCGATGCGGCCGAAGGTGGTCTTGGCTTCGTAGAAGCCGTAGTCGATGTTCGCGCGCAGGGTGTGCAGTGGCACACGGCCTTCGCGGTAGAACTCCGAACGGCTCATTTCAGCGCCACCGAGACGACCGGACACCTGGATGCGAACACCCTTGGCGCCGGCGCGCTGGGCACCCTGCAGGCCCTTACGCATCGCGCGGCGGAATGCCACACGAGCGGAGAGCTGCTCGGCAATGCCCTGAGCGACGAGCTGAGCGTCGACCTCGGGGTTTTTGACCTCGAGGATGTTCAGCTGGATCTGCTTGGCGGTGAGCTTCTCGAGGTCGGAGCGGATGCGCTCGGCCTCCGCGCCACGACGGCCAATCACAATGCCCGGACGGGCGGTGTGAATGTCCACGCGGACACGGTCGCGAGTGCGCTCGATCTCGATGCGGGACACGCCGGCGCGGTCGAGGCTGGTGCTCAACAGGCGGCGGATCTTGACGTCTTCAGCGACGAAGTCGCTGTAACGCTGGCCCGGCTTCGTGCTGTCAGAGAACCAACGCGACACGTGGTCGGTCGTGATTCCCAGACGGAAGCCATAGGGGTTTACTTTCTGACCCATTACTTCGTACCCTCCTCAGGAGTGGCGAGCACAACCGTGATGTGGCTCGTGCGCTTCTTGATCTGGAATGCGCGACCCTGTGCGCGGGCCTGGAAACGCTTGAGGGTGGTGCCCTCATCAACGAATGCCTGGCTGACGAACAGATCCTGCTCGTCCAGGAAGGTGTTGGCTGCATCGGCCTTTACCCGGGCGTTCGCGATTGCCGAAGCAACCAGCTTGTACACCGGATCGCTCGCACCCTGCGGCGCGAACTTCAGAATTCCCAGGGCCTCGAAGGCCTGCTTGCCGCGGATCAGGTTGACAACGCGACGAGCCTTCTGGGGGGTAACGCGGATGTGACGCACGCGTGCGATCGACTCCACCATTTCTTATCCTCCTTCACGTCCCCGCGTTAGCGGCGACGGCCCTTCTTGTCGTCCTTCACGTGACCACGGAAGGTGCGGGTGGGCGCGAACTCGCCGAGCTTGTGCCCGACCATGCTCTCGGTGACGAACACCGGGATGTGCTTGCGTCCGTCGTGAACCGCGATGGTGTGCCCGAGCATGTCGGGGATGATCATCGAACGGCGCGACCAGGTCTTGATTACGTTCTTGCTGCTGGCTTCGTTCGCCTTGACAACCTTGCGAAGCAGGTGGTCGTCAACGAACGGGCCTTTCTTGAGACTGCGTGGCATCGTCTACTCCTACTTACGCTTCTTGCCGACGGTACGGCGACGAACGATGAGCTTGTCGCTTTCCTTGTTCGGGTGGCGGGTGCGCCCTTCTTTCTGGCCCCAGGGGCTGACGGGGTGACGTCCACCGGACGTCTTACCCTCACCACCACCGTGCGGGTGGTCGACCGGGTTCATGGCAACACCACGAACGGTCGGGCGAACGCCTTTCCAGCGCATACGGCCGGCCTTGCCCCAGTTGATGTTCGACTGTTCGGCGTTGCCGACCTCGCCGATCGTGGCGCGGCAGCGAGCGTCGACGTTGCGGATTTCTCCGGACGGCAGGCGCAGCTGGGCGTAGATGCCATCCTTCGCAACGAGACGAACGGATGATCCGGCGGAGCGGGCCATCTTGGCGCCACCGCCCGGACGCAGTTCGACCGCGTGGATGATGGTACCGGTGGGGATGTTCTTCAGCGGCAGGTTGTTGCCGGGCTTGATGTCAGCACCGGCGCCCGACTCTACGATGTCGCCCTGGTTCAGCTTGTTCGGGGCGATGATGTAGCGCTTGGAACCGTCCATGAAGTGCAGGAGCGCGATGCGCGCCGTACGGTTCGGGTCGTACTCGATGTGAGCGACCTTGGCGTTGACGCCATCCTTGTCGTTACGACGGAAGTCGATCAGACGGTACTGACGCTTGTGGCCACCACCGATGTGACGGGTGGTGATGCGACCCTGGTTGTTACGGCCACCGGTCTTGGAAAGGGGGCGAAGCAGGGACTTCTCCGGGGTCGAACGGGTGATCTCTGCGAAGTCCGCAACAGATGAACCGCGACGACCAGGAGTCGTGGGCTTGAACTTACGAATAGCCATTTCTTATTCCTCTAGTCCGCGCCGCTTAGCCGACGGCCGTGAAGATGTCAATGGAACCGGACTTGAGCGTGACGATGGCACGCTTGGTGTCCTTGCGCTTACCCTGACCGAACTTCGTGCGACGCGTCTTGCCGATCCGGTTCATGGTGTTGATCGAAGCGATCTCTACCTTGAAGATCTTTTCGATCGCGAGCTTGATTTCGGTCTTGTTCGAGCGCGGGTCCACGATGAAGGTGTACTTGCCTTCGTCGATCAGGCCATAGCTCTTCTCAGAGACGACCGGAGCGATGATGACGTCGCGGGGATCCTTGTTGATCGGGGTAGCCATTATGCGGACACCTCTTCCTTCTTGGTCTTGCTCGCCACGAACGCGTCGAACGCGCCCTTGGTGAAGACAATGTCGTCGCTGACGAGCACGTCATAGGCATTCAGCTGGTCCCACGGCAGAACGTGCACCGTCGGCAGGTTGCGGATGCTGCGCAGCGTCATTTCATCGGTGCGTTCCAGGACGACCAGCACGTGCTTGCTGCTGGCGATCTGGGTGAGCAGTGCGATGGCGCCCTTGGTGCTGGGCGTCTCGGCGCTGAAGAGCGCCGTCACGACGTGGAGGCGGTCGCCACGGGCGCGGTCCGAAAGTGAGCCGCGCAGTGCTGCCGCGATCATCTTCTTGGGGGTGCGCTGTTCGTAGTTACGCGGGGTCGGTCCGTGGACGATGCCACCACCGGTCATCTGAGGGGCGCGGATCGAGCCCTGACGAGCGCGACCGGTTCCCTTCTGCTTGAACGGCTTGCGGCCGGAACCGGAGACCTCACCACGACGCTTGGTCTTGTGAGTGCCCTGGCGTGCGGCAGCGAGCTGCGCAACGACGACCTGGTGGATCAGCGGAATGTTGGTCTGAACGTCGAAGATCTCGGCGGGCAGGTCAACGGTGCCGGCCTTCTTGCCGGTTCCGTCGATGATGTCGAGTGCGGTAGCCATCAGGACTACGCTCCCTTCACTGCGTTGCGGACGAATACGAGGCGGCCACGAGCACCGGGAACGGCGCCCTTGACCAGCAGGAGGCCCTTCTCGGCGTCAACCGAGTGCACCTTGAGGTTCAGCACAGTGACGCGCTCGCCACCCATACGACCGGCCATGCGCATGCCCTTGAAGACACGGCTCGGGGTCGAGGAAGCACCGATGGAACCGGGCTTGCGGTGGTTGCGGTGTGAACCGTGAGAGGAAGAGACACCCTTGAAGTTGTGACGCTTCATGACACCGGCGAAACCCTTACCCTTGCTGGTGCCCATGACGTCGACCTTGGTGCCGGCAGCGAACACACCGTCAACGGTGAGTTCCTGGCCCAGGGTGTAGTCAGCGGCATCCGCGGTGCGGAGCTCGGTGAGGTGGCGGCGAGGCGTGACGCCGGCCTTTTCGAAGTGTCCGGCGGATGGCTTGTTGACCTTGCGCGGGTCGATGGCCCCAGCAGCGATCTGGACGCCGGCGTAGCCGTCGATGTCCTTGCTGCGGATCTGGGTGACAACGTTGGGCGAGATCTCGATGACGGTGACGGGAACGAGCTTGTTGTTCTCGTCCCAGACCTGGGTCATACCGAGCTTCTTGCCGAGGAGACCCTTGGTGGTCTTGGTATCGGAGTAAGACATCGCGGGCCCTAGAGCTTGATCTCGATGTTGACGTCCGCCGGGAGGTCGAGACGCATAAGCGAGTCAACGGCCTTCGGGGTCGGGTCAATGATGTCGATCAGACGCTTGTGGGTGCGCATTTCAAAGTGCTCCCGGCTGTCCTTGTACTTGTGAGGGGAACGGATGACACACACCACGTTCTTCTCGGTCGGAAGCGGCACGGGGCCGACGACAGTCGCACCCGCGCGGGTCACTGTGTCGACGATCTTGCGCGCCGAGATGTCGATGACCTCGTGGTCATACGACTTAAGTCGAATGCGGATTTTCTGTCCCGCCATGTCGAACTCGCTTTCTTGTCAAGGCTTCGTACATCCCGAGGGCTGCATTGGACGCCGTAGTAGCACTGCTGCTATCGCACCACTGTTCATCTGTCAATTTCGATGCCCACCGCCAGGCGGCGAGTACCGAGCCAACTCGCTTCTCCACACTCGCGCATGAGGGAAGGCATGGATTTGCCCAGCATTCCCGGCTGTTGGTTTCTTCTATGTCCTGCTACCCGCGGCCTAACTGTGCACCTGGCGCTTTTTACGGCGAACGGCACAAGCTATGCACTGCCTGGCAGTGATCCCGATACCGCGAGCAGCGCGGCAGTCGAAAGTGTTGAACTAGAAGAGTCTGCCACAGGGTCGGGTCATTGTGCAACCCGGGCGTGTCGCGGGCGGCGTGTCGCCACTTCCGCGTCGTTCCGGGGCTCCCCCGCACCTCTCAGGCCGTCCAAAGTGCCCGTTCCGGTCGAGAGTGACCGCTGCGGCGGTCACTCTCGACCGGAACGGGCACACTCACCGCACCAGCGGGAGTCCCGCCTTGCTCAGGATGCGCTGCAACCGCCATGGTTCGCGGATGTCCGGAATCCCCCAGCGCGCGAAGACGTTGCCCTCAGCCCTGAGATGGTCCTCACGGATTTTCTCCGCGTAAACGGCCTCACCCGGGGACATCGAACCGAGGTACTCCTCCTTCAGGTATTTTCCGCGTCCGTCGAGCTCACCGATCGTTCGATACTCCGGCCATTCGGTATCCGTGAAGTAGTGACCACCGTTTGGGTTGACGTGCTGACGCTGAAGGACGGGGTCAGGGAATCCCAGCTCGAAGATGACAACCCTGCTCTCGGACTCGCCCGCATTGTCCGCGAGGCCGTTCCCGAACTTGATCGCTTTCAGCGACTGCCGCCCGCCCCGCGGGGACACCACCCGCTCGTGCGCCTCTAGGAGCTGGTCTTTCGTGACTTGATTGTAGTTCGTGCTCCGCTCAGGATTGAGAGCACAGTCGATCGCCGCCACGCTGTCCCGGAATTGCGCCGCGCGGGCGAGATCCACCAGCGTTCGCTGGGGACTTGTCACCAGAATGCCTTCCATTTCGACGACGTCCCCCGCTTCCAGCCCCTCACGGTGAATCGTGACCCCGTTCTTGCTCCGTGCGGCCGACTCCGGGTTGACGATCAGGTGTACGACGCCGGGCCAGGCGCTGGCCCTCGGATAGCCCCACAGCGCGGCCGCCGAGTCGAAGGCCACCACGGGCATCCGTCGCCGGGTGCGAACCGCCGCCAGGATTCGCGCGCGGTATCGATCGGCTGGGGTCATGGACGCCCAAAGCGCGTCATCGACATAGGCTCCGCGACGGATGCGCTCCCTGGCGCCCACCGCATGGTCGCGCCTCAGGGTCCTGTCGTCCTGTTCGATGCCTACGATGTCCCTGACCAGAACGAGGCCGGATCGATTGGTGATGTCGTTGTGTCTCATCCGATCAGGATCGAGACGACAGCCACCGTCCGAGGCGTGTTGCGCCGGAACTGTGTGCTCCAGCCCACGTCGAGGGGCCGGGAGGAGTCATCTTCTCCCGGATGCCGGTACGACAGTTCCCGTTCCGGTCGAGAGTGACCGCTGCGGCGGTCACTCTCGACCGGAACGGGAACTACGGGCCGAGGGCCCGAGAGAGGGCGTTAGGTGGCGGGGGGCTTGTCGTCGGTGCCGATCTTGTCGTCGGCGGAGGTGCGCGCGCCCTCGATCTGCTCCTCGTATTTGCCGCCGGTGACCTTGTTGGCCGCATCGGCGGTGGCTCCGAGCACCTTGTCGCTCATTTCCTCGGCCTGCTCGCTTGTCAGCGCGTCCTTGACCCTGTTGTCATTCAGGAACGCTTTGGCCTTCTTGGTGATGTCGTCCAAGCCCATGGTCTTCTCCTTCTCCGGCTGTGCGGCGCAGCCGTATCCAAAGTACTCCGGCTCCCCGCACGAAACGGGTACAAAAAAGGGGCCGGCCCCCGAAGGGCCGACCCCGTTTCTTGAAGGGAACTACTTGATGATCTTGGTCACCGTTCCGGCACCGACGGTGCGGCCACCTTCACGAATGGCGAAGCCGAGGCCCTCTTCCATGGCGATCGGCTGGATCAGCGCGACGTTCATGTCGGTGGTGTCGCCGGGCATGACCATCTCGGTGCCCTCAGGCAGCGTGATGACGCCGGTGACGTCCGTGGTGCGGAAGTAGAACTGCGGGCGGTAGTTCGCGTAGAACGGGTTGTGACGCCCACCCTCATCCTTTGACAGGATGTACGCGGTGCCCTCGAAGTCGGTGTGCGGCGTGACCGAACCCGGCTTGACGACAACCTGGCCGCGCTCGACGTCTTCGCGCTTGGTGCCACGAAGAAGAAGACCACAGTTCTCGCCGGCCCATGCCTCGTCGAGCTGCTTGTGGAACATCTCGATACCAGTGACCGTGGTCTTGATGGTCGGGCGGATGCCGACAACCTCGACCTCGGAGTTGATCTTGAGGGTTCCACGCTCGGCGCGGCCGGTGACGACGGTTCCACGACCGGTGATCGTGAAGACGTCCTCGATCGGCATCAGGAAGGGCTTGTCCTTGTCGCGGACGGGCTCCGGGAAGTAGTCGTCGACAGCCTTCATCAGCTCAAGGATGTTGCCGACCCACTTCTCGTCGCCTTCAAGCGCCTTGAGTGCGGAAACGCGCACGACGGGAGCGTTGTCGCCGTCGAAGCCCTGGGCGGTGAGGAGTTCGCGAACCTCGAGCTCAACGAGCTCAAGGATCTCTTCGTCGTCAACCATGTCGGACTTGTTCAGCGCGACGAGCAGGGACGGCACGCCGACCTGCTTCGCGAGCAGAACGTGCTCACGGGTCTGAGCCATCGGGCCGTCAGTAGCGGCAACCACGAGGATCGCGCCGTCCATCTGAGCAGCACCGGTGATCATGTTCTTGATGTAGTCAGCGTGGCCCGGTGCGTCAACGTGCGCATAGTGACGCTTTTCGGTCTCGTACTCAACGTGCGAGATGTTGATCGTGATGCCGCGCTGGCGTTCTTCCGGAGCAGAGTCGATCGACGCGAAGTCGCGCTGAACGTTTGTCTTGGACGGGTACGTGTCGGCGAGGACCTTGGAGATCGCTGCAGTCAGCGTGGTCTTTCCGTGGTCAACGTGACCGATCGTTCCGATGTTTACGTGCGGCTTGGTCCGCTCGAACTTGGCCTTGGCCACTGTGGGTCCTCCTCAGGACTCTCGGCTTCACCGCCCGCTGGATGCGGGCGGTGAAACTGCTGGATTTGTGTACTTATGTTACTCGGGCCGGGAGGCCGAAGCGATTCGGGCCATGGGGCCCTGAAAGGCCCGAAGGCCCCGGGCTATTCGCCCTTGTTCTTCTGAATGATCTCTTCGGCCACAGCCCGGGGGACCTCCGCATAGCTCTCGAAGGTCATCGAGTACACGGCGCGGCCAGAGGTCTTCGACCTCAGGTCACCGATGTATCCGAACATCTCCGACAGCGGCACGTTGGCGCGAATTACCTTCACGCCCTGAGCGTCCTCCATGGTCTGGATCTGTCCACGACGCGAGTTCAGGTCGCCGATGACGTCGCCCATGTATTCCTCGGGCGTACGTACCTCGACGGCCATCAGCGGCTCGAGCAGAACGGGATCAGCCTTACGAACGGCTTCCTTGAAGCCCATCGAGCCGGCGATCTTGAACGCCATCTCCGAGGAGTCGACGTCGTGCGCGGCGCCGTCAAGCAGGCTTGCCTTGACGCCCACCATCGGGTAGCCGGCCAGGACGCCAACGTGCAGCGCATCCTGGATTCCTGCGTCCACCGAGGGGATGTACTCCCGGGGGATGCGGCCACCCGTGACCTTGTTGACGAACTCGTAGCTCTTATCGGCAGTGATCTCGAGCGGCTCGATCGCGATCTGAATCTTCGCGAACTGCCCGGATCCACCGGTCTGCTTCTTGTGCGTGTAGTCGTGACGCTCGACCGCGCGACGGATCGTCTCGCGGTAGGCGACCTGGGGCTTGCCGACGTTGGCTTCGACGTTGAATTCACGCCGCATCCGGTCGACGAGGATGTCCAGGTGGAGCTCGCCCATTCCCTTGATGACCGTCTGACCAGTTTCCTGGTTCTGCTCGGTGCGGAAGGTCGGGTCTTCTTCGGCCAGCTTCTGGATCGCGAGACCCAGCTTTTCCTGGTCCTGCTTGGTCTTCGGCTCGATCGCAACCTCGATGACCGGGTCAGGGAACGTCATCGACTCGAGCACGACCTGCGCGTTCGGGTCGCACAGGGTGTCACCCGTGGTTGTGTCCTTGAGGCCGATGACCGCGTAGATGTGACCGGCGGTCACGAAGGCCACAGGGTTCTCCTTGTTGGCGTGCATCTGGAAGATCTTGCCGATGCGCTCCTTCTTGCCCTTGGTCGAGTTGATGACCTGGGCACCGGAGTCAAGGTGACCGGAGTAAACGCGCACATAGGTCAGACGACCGAAGAACGGGTGAACGGCAACCTTGAACGCGAGGGCCGTGAACGGCTCCGTCGCATCCGGGTGGCGCATGATGACCTTTTCCTCATCGCGCGGGTCGTGGGCCTCGATGGCCGGCACGTCGAGCGGGGTGGGGAGGTAGTCGATGACGGCGTCGAGCATCGGCTGAACGCCGCGGTTCTTGAACGCCGAGCCACAGAGGACCGGGTAGATCTCGCTGGAGACGGTGAGCTTGCGGATCGCGTGCTTGATCTCGGAGACCGTGAGTTCCTCGCCGGAGAAGTACTTCTCCATCAGGTCGTCGTCGGTCTCGGCAACGGTCTCGAGGAGCAGCTTGCGGTAGACCGCAGCCTGGTCGACGAGGTCGGCCGGGATCTCTTCGATAGCGTACTTGGAGCCCATCTCGACGTCACCCTTGGAGTCGCCGCGCCAGGTCAGTGCACGCATCTCGACGAGGTCGACAACACCTTCGAAGGTGTTCTCGGCGCCGATCGGCAGCTGGAGGACGAGCGGCTTCGCGCCGAGGCGCTTGACGATCGTGTCGACGGTGTAGAAGAAGTCGGCGCCGAGCTTGTCCATCTTGTTGACGAAGCAGATGCGGGGCACGTCGTACTTGTCGGCCTGACGCCAGACGGTCTCGGACTGGGGCTCAACGCCCTCCTTGCCGTCGAACACTGCGACGGCGCCGTCGAGGACGCGGAGCGAACGCTCCACCTCAACGGTGAAGTCGACGTGGCCGGGGGTGTCGATGATGTTGATCTGGTTTTCAGCCCAGAAACAGGTCGTCGCGGCAGACGTGATGGTGATGCCACGTTCCTGCTCCTGCGCCATCCAGTCCATGGTCGAGGCGCCGTCGTGCGTCTCGCCGATCTTGTGATTGACACCCGTGTAGTACAGGATGCGCTCAGTGACGGTGGTCTTGCCAGCATCAATGTGAGCCATGATGCCGATGTTGCGGACCTTACTCAGGTCGGTGAGCACGTCAAGTGCCACGGGGGTCCTCCGGAAGTTTGCTTATGGTGCGTGGTGCGAAACAGGGCATCCGGTATCCGGGCCCGTCGAGATCTGATCCCGACAAGCCCGGACTCCGGAACGCGACTACCAGCGGTAGTGAGCGAAGGCCTTGTTCGCCTCGGCCATCTTGTGCGTGTCCTCGCGGCGCTTCACAGCGGCACCGAGGCCGTTGGATGCGTCGAGGATTTCGTTGGTGAGACGCTCGGTCATGGTCTTCTCGCGACGAGCCTTGGCGTAGCTGGTCAACCATCGGAGGGCCAGGGTGTTGGCGCGGTGCGGCTTGACTTCGACGGGCACCTGGTAGGTGGAACCACCCACGCGGCGCGAACGCACCTCAAGGGTGGGACGAACGTTGTCGAGTGCCTTCTTCAGCGTGACGACAGCATCCGCACCGTTCTTGGCAACGACGCCTTCGAGTGCATCGTAAACGATGCGCTCGGCGAGGCCCTTTTTGCCGTCGAGGAGGATCTTGTTGACGAGCTGGGAGACGATGGGGGCGCCGTATACCGGGTCAGCGATAACGGGACGCTTGGGCGCTGGGCCTTTACGAGGCATTACTTCTTCTCCATCTTGGCGCCGTAGCGGCTACGAGCCTGCTTGCGGTTCTTGACGGCCTGGGTGTCCAGTGCGCCACGAACGATCTTGTATCGAACACCGGGAAGGTCCTTGACGCGACCGCCGCGGACGAGCACCATCGAGTGCTCCTGCAGGTTGTGACCCTCGCCGGGGATGTAGGCGGTGATCTCGGTACCGTTCGACAGCTTGACGCGGGCGACCTTGCGGAGAGCCGAGTTCGGCTTCTTCGGGGTCGTCGTGTAGACGCGGGTGCAAACGCCGCGCTGCTGGGGGTTGGACTTCAGGGCGGGAGCCTTGGTCTTGGTGACCTTGGGGCTGCGTCCCTTTCTGACCAACTGCTGAATGGTGGGCACTAATTACTCCTCGTTATTGCTGCACGGTGACAGCTTTGTGATTAGCATTCGACCCTGCACGTTGCCGCCTGGATCGAGTTCATCTGGACCCACCGAGGCACGCAGACGAGTCCGCTTGTTCAGGTGGGTATGCCGTGGGGGCTGCTCGGAGAACAAACCCTGAGTGAGTGCCCGGTCGCGGCGCCTAAGGTGCAGCACGACAAAATCGCGGTGGCATAACTCAAGCGCACGACAAAGCGCACACCCCGAAATACTAACTTGACGGTGGCAGCCCGGTCAAATGGATTACCACGTCCGGGGGGTTCGTTCAGGTGTTGTTCAGATGCCGCGCGGCCAGAGCGGTGAATCGAGGGCGGTGTCGAGGTCTGCCAGCAGGGCCAGCACCCAGGGTTCGACGAAGTCGGAGACTGCCCGGCGCATCCGTGCCTGGTGCCGGGACAGCTCCGCGCAAACCTTTCGGCCGACCAGGGCCGCGTGCTCGTCGGCGAGTTTGAGTTCGGCACGGATGGCGGCCTTCTCCTCGACGCTCAGCGGCGGTGGGGCGACGGGCGCGGCCGAGGGCTCTTCGGGCCGGGCGAGGTCAGCGAAGGTGAAGAGGTAGGGGGCGTCGGGCGTGGCGGGCGGATCCAGGTCGAGCCCCGTGTAGGCCGGGTCCAGGCCTTCGGTCGGCTGGTAGCTCGCGGCGGCCTTGCGTTGCTCGTTGAGGTGGATCTCGCGGCGGAGCAGCGGCAGGTGCGCCTCGGTGTACTCGTCGACGTCCGCGTCGATCACGCGCTTGATGCGCATGGACAGCGCGTGCTGCACGGCGTGCGGGACATCCGTGGTGAGGCCGGCGGCACCGATGATGGGCGACCCGAAGCAGGTGCGGCAGAGGCGGGCGCGACCTCGGTGTGTGCCCGGGCGCCAGCGGGGCAGCCAATTCAGCCAGTCGTCGACCTCGTGGTCCACGCGTGACTCGATGGAACCGTCCATGAGTATTAAGGGTACTCGATTGCCTCGCCGAACGGCTGACCAGTTTTGGGGGCATCCGTCAGCGCCCCGGGAACGCTCAGGGGCGGGCCTTCGTGCGGAGTTCGTCGGCCAGGTTCCCGGCGGCGGGAGCCTCCGGCAGCCCGGTCCAGACCGCGGAGTCGATGATCGCATCGTAGAGCTCCACCAGCAGGGGGCCGAGCTCGGCGAGGGGCGACGAGAAGGTCACCAGGAGCACGGCGCTCGCGCCCGGCACCGTGATCCAGTAGTCGGCCTTGATGGCGGTATAGGACTCGACGTCGGGACCGCGGCCCGGCTGCTCGTGATCGCTGGTGCGCCGCAGCACGTACGACCGGCCCTTCTCGAACAGGATCGCGCCCTCGCCCTCGAGGACGGCCCAGTGATCCGCGCCGTCCTCCCGGTCAGACCCGTCGCCGCGTACCAGGCCCAGCGCCAGGGCATCCATGATGACGGGCGGCTCGGTGCTCTGGCCGGGGAAGGTGAGCGCCGGCCGGTAGACGGTCAGCGTGGACGCGAAGGTGATCCGCTTGTCGAGCTTGAGGGACACGTGGAACTCGGTCGCCCCGCCCTCGATCGCGTGCGTCACCGCTGCCGACATGGCTTTGCGCTGCTGCGCGCGAAACGTCGCCTCGCTGGAGTTGCGTCCGAACTTGTGCGCGACGAGTTTCTTGACGGACGCGGCGGCCGAGTCAATCGAGTCGACCGGGATTCGCCACCAGGCACCCGGGAGCTCGAATTGGAGCGACGGATGCTGCGGGCTCGCACTCATTCCGCAGCGCCGAACATCGCGGCCAGCTCCTCCCTGGTGAGGATGAGGTGGGTGCCGAGGTACTTCCCCTGGGTGAAACCGAACTCCGCCTGGCGGTCCCTGAGGACTACCAGCTGGAGGGGTTGGGGACCGCCGGGCCAGGGAGCCTCGACGGCGAAACGGTACTGGGGTAATTGTGTGCCGTATTCAGCCCAGATGACGGATGCCGTCTGGCGGAGGACCTCGCCCAGGGCCGCGTCGCCCTCGGCGGTGACTGTGAGCCTCGTCGTCGACCGGTAGTTGCCCGGAAATCCGTTCAACGCAACCGTAACCGTGGCGTCTTCAACCCCGTCAATGGCTTTCAGCGATTCGGTGACCTGCTCCGTGTTCATGTTTGCCTCCGGTGGCGCGGATTGTGACGATGGGGAAGGCTGGGGGGCACAGGCAGCGAGGGCCAGGGTGACGGAGACGGCCGCCGCGAGCACAGTCAAGCGACGCCATCTCGCCCGCTCAGCCACGTGTGTAGGAATAGTCGTCGCCGTCGACCGCGTCGCCGAAGTAATCGGCGATGCCCACACTGCTGTCTGAGCCGCCGGCCGCCTTGAAATCGAGGACGGCACCCCCGGTTGCCTTGTCGACATGAGTTCTGAACGTCTCCTGATATTTTTCTGGGTTGTGTCCCAGGTCTTCGCCGGCCCCGCCCGGGGCGGGAACATCGATCTTGTACCGGTTACCGTCGTTGCTGTGGTCGGCCAGAAAGGGGTTCTCGGTGCGCGGGACCGGATCGGTCAGGTGGCTCACATCGAGTACCTTCGTGTGCAGCGGGATCGGCATGTCGTCGAGCGAGGCGCCGGCGGTCACCAGGGCGTCGACCTTGTAGGTGCGGCTGAACACGGGGTCGGCGGCCAGGTTGCCGGCCGTGATCCCGCCGAGGCTCCAACCGGTGAGCATGACGTGTGCGCCGTCGGGGATCTCCTGCTGCTTCATCGCGTCCATTACCGCTTTCTCGAGTTGCGTGCGCTGCCCGAGGACCATCTTGGCGGCGGCGTCGCTCGCGCCGTCGTTGGCGCTGGTGCCGCCCGGTAGCCACTGCTGCGTGCTGGGCACGGCGATCTTGTAGATCAGTTCACCGTTCGGGCCCGTGATGGTGGTGATTCTGACGACGGATTCCTGGTTGGTGTCCTTCTCGTCGTTCGTGTGCCCTGCGTCATCGATGTCCATCAGGTCCTGGAACATGGTCTCGAAGCTGGCGTGGGCCACGAGCTTCGCGTCTCGGTGGGCGACGCGCTTCGGCTCGGCTCGTTCCCCCCAGCCGGCGGCGCCGACGAGCAACCAGGCCACGGGAACCGTCGCCATCAGCGCGACGATGGCCGACTGCACGAGCGAGTCCAGCGGATCGCCACCCTGCAGGATCAAGGCGGTGGCCAGGTAGACGGTAGCGGCCAGGAAAATGGCCAGATGGGCCAGCACCACGGTCAGCACGACGGCTGCCGCGACGATCACCGCGAGGGCGAGCGCGATTGCGGTGGCCGCGACGATCGCCGCGGCCAGGACCAGGACGACGGCGACCGCCACCGCCAGCGCGAGGGCGACCGCGATCACGGCCAGCGCGATGGCGGCGGCGGCAACGAGCGCGAGTACGGCGAGGCCGAATGCGACGACCGCGGCGATGAGCAGGATCACCGCGGCGACCAGCGCCAGGACGGCGAGCACGATGGCGGCGAGCACCGAGACGATGACGTCGATGGCCTGGCCGATGAAGTCGGCGACCGCGGTGAGGAACCCGCTGATGTCGTCCCAGATGGAGTCGTTGAGGTCGCTGCCGGCGACGACGTCGACGATGCGGTTGCGGGCGTTCACGGCCGCCCGGTCGCGGTCCTCGCACGCCTGGTGGTAGCGGCGCTCGGCGGCATCCTTCCGGTCGGAGAGGCCGGAGATCGAACCGGTGACCCGGGCGAGGTCCGCCGTAGTCGTGCGTGGCGGCGGCGGCGCCGTCACGATCAGCGCGTCCGCGAGTGTTTCGGCGAGCTGGGTCACCCGGAGCCTGCTCTGCACGCGTTCCGCGTCGTTCAGGTCGTCGGCGGCGGCCTCGAATTCGGCGATCGCCTGATCGGCGTCGTCCTGCGCCGCCTCGAGGGCTGCGGCGTACGCGACGAGGGCGTCGCCGGTCTCGCTGTAGCGGGACTCGGCCTGGGAGATATCCGCGGCCAGCGCGGCGGCGTCTGAACGCACCCGGGCGATGGCCATGCCGTGCATGGCATCCGGGTTGGCGATCGCCGTGAGCTGGCGCACGGCCGCTCGGATGGCCGTCGCCGTGTCCGCGTAGCGCAGACCGGTTTCGAGCACCACCGCCGGGTCACCCGCGAGTCGCTGCACGCTCAGGCCTGCATCGGTGCGGGTTCGGTGGAGCCGGAGAGTTTCTGGTCGAGTTCCCGGAACGAGGTGTGGATGTCCGTCAGCGATTTCGCGAGCCGGCCGAGGTTCTCGACGTAGCCGGCCCGCCGGTCGTCCCAGGTGTCGGCGAAGTCCTGCACGGCCTCGGCCAGTCCGACATGGCCGCAGGCGTCCGCGGCGCGACCCGAGCTGTCCGCGGACTCGGCGAACGATGTCTTGACGCCGGTCGCGTTGGACGCGGCGGCAGAAATCAGCGACAGGTCAAGGTGCACACCGTCCGACATCCGCATTCCCCCCAGATTGTGCGTGACGAGGGCGGCTTCTCGCGAAACCGCCCTCGAACTACTCGTTCAGACGAGTGTGACTAGCTTCCGGCCATGGAAGCGTCGTGCTCGCGGGTCTTCTGCGACATGGAGCGCAGCGCGTTGGCCATGTCGGTGATGCCGGCGACGGCCGTGTTCACACCGTTGTTGAGTTCGTTGTAGCCCTCGCCGAACTTGCCGGACGCGAGGTCGGTCTTGAAGCCCTCGCCGAGCAGTTCTTCGACCTTGCCGAGCAGCGAGTGCAGCTGGCCCTTGATGTCTTCAGCGCCGCTTTCGAGAACTCCGGCGGTCTGCTCCATGGCGTCATAGCTGGCGTGGAATGTCATTGATAAGCCTTTCGATCGGTTCCCCACTCCCCCATAGGAGTGATCGAGTACTGCTGTAACGCTATCTGGTCTGGGACTCTTCTGCCGGAACAATCCGGATGGCTTCCATCAGCGCCTTCAGGTCGTCCAGCATCAGGGCGATCCGGCCGAGGTTGTCATCGATGACCTCGAGCAGGAAGACGTGTCCCGCCGCTTCGCCGACCAGCCGGGCGCAGCCGACGACGCGGTTGGAGCCGTCTTCCTGTTCCAGCGACGTCGTGGAGAGCACACGCACCAGCCGGCCGAATCCGTCCGACTCGATCTCGGCGACGACGGGGACGGTCAGCGAAGACTCGGCGGAACCGGCGCAGTCTTCCAGGCTCGCCTCGCCGAGCTCGGCTCGCGACGCGGTGTACAGATGCGCGACCGAGAGGAAGGAGCCGGCGACCGGGAAGTACCAGAACCGTTTGGCGGCATCCGGCACGCTGAAAGCGGCGATCTCCCTGGCCGTCTCGTAGAACCGGCCGATGGTGGTCTCGGGTTCGGGCATTTCTCGGCCCGTGCGCTCGGCCACGTCCCTGGCCCAGTCGTCACGGGTCGCCCAGTCCTGTTCCGGGAAGTGCAGGGGAACGTCGATCCAGACGTCGGTGTCGTACCCGACGAGGTAGCCCGCTAGTTCTGTTTCCATCGGAATGTCCCTGCTATCGCGTCGAAGAGCCCGGCGAGGACGGTCACGAACTCGTCGCCTTCGTCCCCGGTGAGATGGAGGATCGCGTAGGAGAGCACGAGGCCCGTGCCGGGCCGCTCCCCCGGTGCCGGAACGAGGTAGTGGATCAGTAATGACGAGAGACCCTCCTCGCCGTCGACCCGGTTTCGTTCCTCCTGCCAGCGCCAGGCGGGACCCTGCGGCAGCTGCACCGCTTCGGCCCGGCCGCCGGCGAGACGGTCGACCGCCGAGACGAGGGTGGTTCCCGGCGCCGCTCTGAACGGGACCGCCACGATGGAGACCGGCAGAACGATGTCGTCGACGCGTTTGATCGGGAGGTACATGGCCGTCGCACCGATTTTGCGGACCCGGGCGAAATACACGTGGATGCGCGTGCGAACGTCCAGCGCGATGTCCGGCCGTCCGCCGTCGCGGTAGAGGTCCCGGGCGTTCTGGACAAGCTGGGCCTCGGCTTCGCGGTCGATGCCGTACTCGGCCCATCCGGGCGGGAAGACGAGCGTGTACGTGAGCTCGGCGGCGGCACGGGAGCCCTTGAGCTCGCTGGCGAGGCTCACAGCGACACCTCCGCCGGCTCGAGCGCGCGCGGCTTCTGCAGCGTCAACAGGAGTGCCCGGATCAGGATCATCGACAGCGTCACCACCTGAAACACCGAGCCGATCCAATGCCAGCCGAAACCCCCATAGGAGTCGACGCCGACCGGGAGGCCCGTCGGGTCACGGTACATGGTGCTGTACAGGAGGGGGAGCATCACGTAGATGACCAGGGTCATCATGACGAGGTAGACGAGCAGGGGGCGGTCGTCTCTGGTGAAGTGGCGCAGCATCATCGCAACCGAGACCGGGGCGATGAGGGCGACGGCGATCACCAGCCAGGCAGGCAGTGGAATCCACGGCCATTCGATGGCGCCCCGGTACAGTCGCTCCCCGTCCCCGGGCCCCATGTGGCCGCCGGCGAGGAGCCCGTTCAGCACCGTCAGCAGCAGGAACGCGGCCATCAGCAGCGACCCGGCCATGAACCCGCCACGCGCCTTGTCGAGTTTCGGCCTGGCCGCGGATGCCTGCGGAGAGGTGCGTCCTGATGGTCGGCCCATGTCAGGAGACCACGCTGTTCTTGAACGAGATGTAGCCCTGGTCGAATGTGCCGGCGATCTTGTCGTAGGCGGCTACGAGGGTGCCGCCGCCGGACAGGGCCACGTTCTTCACCTGTTCCCTGAGAACGGGCACCCCTTCGCGACCCGCGCCCCTGACCCACTCCGCAACCTCGGGGAGATGGCCGAACGTCTCGTCGATATTGTTGCGGAAGCCCATGTACTGTCCCACGTTCGCGCTGCCGCCGCGGAGGGTGTTCCACGGATTGTTGAAGAACGGCGGAATGGTCTGCAAGCGGGAGCCGGCGAAGGCCTGCACGTCCCGGAAGCGATTCACCAGGCGCCAATTGCTCGTCGGCATTGCAGCGCGCAGACCCACCTGGACGGAATCCCGTCCCCCGGCGAAGACGGCCCTCATTTCCGGGCCGCGCAGGACGGCTGAAACCGATTTCGCTCCCGCAGCGCCGATTCCGAAGGTGACCAGCCCGAAGACATCGAGGCCCACGTCGACCCAGGAGCCGTTGCCCGTGGCCGCCAGAGTCACGTGTCCGATCAGGGACACGACGGATAACACCACGACCAGGGCCATCACGAACAGGGCGATGGGCCCGGTCAGGAACAGGGCGACGACGGCGAGCACGAGCAGCACCGAGCTGATCGTGTCGAGGAATTTGGTCAGGTCCTCGACCCAGGTGTCGTTGTTGCCCGCGGTGTCCATCGCCGTGTCGATTCCGCCGACCGCATCGTCGTAGGCTTCCGCCCACACGCTGAACGCGCTCTCGAAGGTGTCCCAGAGCCCGTCGAGGTTGTTGTCCGCGCTGCGCGCGGAACTCGCGGCGGCGTCATCGGCCGACACCGCCTGCGCCCGATCCTGCGGTGTCGGCTCGGTCTCCCACAGCCAGGTGGTGTCGAGGCCGCTCAGCGCCCTCGAGGCGGAATCCGCCGTGTCACGACGGTCCTCGGCCACACTGTGCGCCGTCTCGATGTCGTCGATCAGGGGGTGGATCGTGTCCTGCGCCGCCTTCAGAGCCGCCGCGTAGCCTTTGAGAGTCTCCCCCGTCATCCGGTAGCGCACTGCCGCCTTGGACAGATCCCCGTTGATCTCCCCGGCCACCTTGCGCACCTTGTCCACGGATTCGGCGATCTGGGTGGTGCCCTCGCTGATCTCCCGCAGCGCCCTGGCGGTGCTGTCCATGGTGTCGCCGAGGGCGACCAGGTTGCGTCCGCGGCTGTCGACGTCGGATGCCGACCCCTCCAGGATCCGGAGGATGTGGCCTCTGGGCGACGTGAGGGTCATTTCATCCCTCCGACGGGCTGGTTGTCGTGGCCGGCGTGCCCCATGCTCTTGGCCGCCTCCCGGTCGAATGCGGTCCAGCCGGCGATGACGCCGTCCAAACGCTCCTGAAGGTCCTCCAGGCCGCCCTTGAGCTTGTCCCGCTTGGCCGCCCACTCGGCCTCGAACTCGTGCACGACGTCGAAGAGTTCCGAGCGGTCGTCGGGGTGCGCGACCGCGCCCGCGCCATCGTCGTTGCTCTTGGCGGCGGCCTTGAACTCGTCGATCGTCGTCTTGAGCCCGGAGGAGACCTCAGCGAGGTCCTGCATGTTCAGCCAGATCTGTGCCATTGACTTGATCAGCCCTTTCGTCGGTCTGCGTTGAGGCTATCGGCCACCAGTGGAATCTGAACGCGGTAGACGGAACCGTTCTGCACGTAGAGGCCGCGGCCCTCGGGGAACTCGTGCCGCGCGACGCGGGGGAACGGCACCTTGAAGACGCTCTCGCCGTCGTGCGTGTCCGGTTTCAGGATGATCCCCTTGCGGGCGGCCTTCATCTCGCCGACGAGACCGAAGCTGCTGCCGAGGTTCGCGATGTCGACGTCGGTGATGAGCGTGTGGTCGCTGCGGTTCACCTTCTGCGCAAGCTCCACCAGGGGTTTCTCCAACGGCGAGGCCGCGAACTGGGTCACGTTCTCGATCACGATGACCAGCCGGTCGGTGACCCCCTCGTCGGTGACGGCCTCGATCAGCTCCTTCACCAGCGCGACCGCGTCGTCGACCTTGACCGCGCTCCGCATCCAGGGGTAGTCCGTCGCGAGTTGCGACCGACGCCCGCCGATGTGGAAGAACTTCGCGTCCGGGTCCCACGCCGCGATCGTTCGCACCAGGGCCCGGATGGTGTTGGTCTTGCCGCTCACGGGCGGCCCGCCGATGACGATGGTGCCCATCGGCTCGAACCCCATCGGCTGCAGCGCCGTGTCCGAGATGCCGATCACCGGCAGGTCGTTGACGGATGCCGGCAGCTCGCGGAGGGAGACCTCCTTCGGGAGCGCCCCCACGACCGGGGCCTCGGCCACACCGGCGGCGCGGAGCCGGGCGGCGAGCGCCTGTGTGCTCGTCGTCTGCGCCGCCACGTTCGGCGTGCCCCCGATGATCGCCAGCTGGGTTTCGTAGCCATCGACGATGGCCCGGCCGGGAGGTGACTGCTCGCTCAGGACGTCCTTGGGCACATCCAGCACCTGATAGGAGGACTCGTCGGGCAGGCGGAGCACCACCCGGCGCTGGATGTTGGCGTTGACCGCCGTCGGCACGCTTCCGTACCGGTCGGCCGTGATGACCACGTGGATGCCCAGCGGCCGCCCTTCGCCCAGGATGCGCATGAAGGTGTTGTAGAGCGGTCCGCGGGCGAGGCTGGTCTCGTATTCCTGGCGGAACGTGCCGAAGCCGTCCAGCAGGAACAGGATGCGCGCCTCCCCCGGGGCCTTGGCCAGCTCGCGGTACTCGCCGATGCTGGCGGCGTTGACCTCGGAGAACCGCAGGGCCCGGGCGTCGAGTTCGGCCCGGAGCATCAGCAGGAGCCGGCCCACCCGCTCGTGGTCGTCGCCCGAGACGATCGAACCGACGTGGGGCAGGACCTCGACGCCGCGGAGGCTGCCGGTTCCGAAGTCGATCCCGTAGACGTTCACGGTGCCGCTGCCGGGGCTGGCGCCCGCGGAGATGGCCAGCGTGCGGAGGAGGGCGGACTTGCCCGTTCCGCCGGTTCCGTAGATGGCCATGTGGCCGTCTTTGTCCGGCCGGAAGAAGGCCGGCTCCTGCAGCTGCTTCTCGGGGATGTCGCTGACCCCCATCACGATCATGGAGTCCCGCCCCTGCCGCAGGGCGAGCAGGTCGTAGGCCGGGAGCAGGTCGTCGAGCCACGGCCGGCGCGGGGCGGGGATACCCGCGCGCGCCGCGGCGGTGATGAGGTTGCTCACGATCCGCACCTGGTCGTTGGGGCCGAGGTCGCGCGGCTCGTTCGACTCGTGGGCGGGCGCCTCCCAGGGCGTCTGCGAGCCGAACCGGAGCTCGCCGACCTTCACGCTGACCACGTCGGGTTCATCCGTGGTCCAGCCGCCCGCGTAGCCGGACTGGAACGGGATCAGCCGCCCCGGACCGGTCTTGGCGATGGCCCGGCCGGGGATCGATGGGTCGAAGGTTCCGGCGATAGGGTCGCCGACGACATCCTTCGAGTCGGACTCGTCGGCCATCCGCAGGGCGACGCGCAGGTTCGTGTTGGCCCGCAGGTTGTCCTTGATGACGCCGGCCGGCCGCTGGGTGGCCATGATCAGGTGGATGCCGAGGGACCGGCCGCGCTGGGCGATGTCCACAACTCCGTCGACGAACTCGGGCACTTCGCCGGCGAGCGCGGCGAACTCGTCGATGACCAGGACCAGGGCCGGCGGGCAGTCCGGGTCGCCGCGCTTCTCGAGCTCCAGCAGGTCTTTGGCCTTCTTGCGGTTGAACAGGTGTTCCCGGTAGTGGAGTTCGGCGCGCAGGCTCGTCAGCGCGCGACGCACCAGGTGCGGGCTGAGGTCGGTGACCAGGCCGACGCAGTGCGGCAGCCGGGTGCATTCCGCGAATGCTGAGCCGCCCTTGTAGTCCACGAACAGGAAGGTCACCCGGTCCGGGCTGTATTCGGCGGCCATGCCGAGCACCCAGGCCTGCAGGAACTCCGACTTGCCCGACCCCGTGGTGCCGCCGACCAAAGCATGCGGGCCCTGGGTGCGCAGGTCGAGGTGCATGGCGTCGAGGGCGGACTGCCCCACGATCGCCCGCAGCGTGCCGGTTCGTTTGCGCGGGACCGGGGCGGCGCCGGAGCGGTCGCTGATCGAGCTGTTCTGGGTCCAGCGTTCGATCGCGGTGCCGGGTTCGGAGGCCAGCTCCTCCCCCATCAGCGTCACCATGGACACGCTGCGCGGCAGGTCGCTGGCGTCGGTGATGACGGCGCCGGCGTCGATGATCGGGGCCAGGCGCCGGGCCAGGATGCGCGCGTACTCGACGGACACCCCCTCGATGGTCACATCGGGAACCGTCATCCCCAGCCGTACGAAGCCGACCTCGGCGTGGGCGAGGCCGTTCTCCACGTTGACGAAGGTGCGGCAGGCGGCGGGGAGCGCCTCGACGTTCGGGGCCATCCAGATCGGGTAGATGCGAGCATCCGCGGCGTCTTCGAGCATCTGCGCGAGCCGGGCCCGGTCCACCGGGGCGTCGTTGTCGATCAGAACCACGAGGGCGGCGCCGTCGGTGGCCGACGAGGACTCGGGAGTTCTCTGGCCGACGTGGGCGCCGCGCTGGGACGCGGCCTCACCCTCCTCGTGCGAGCCGCGCGAGGTGCCGTCGCCGCCGTTTTGGGAGTTGCGACTCTGGATCAGTTCCTCGAGGGCGTTCAGGATGGCCGTGCCGAGCGCCGCGCTGTTGGCCAGGTGCACGCCCGCCAGCCGGCTCTGCGGCGACGAGGTGTGCGGCAGCCACTTCAGCCACTCGAACTCGGTCGTGAACCGGGGGCTCAGGATGGCCGCGAACGTGACCTCGGCCGGGGAGTGCATGCCCGCGTACTGCACGGTGATCGCCCGAACCGTGTCGGCGACATCCGTGGCCGGGCCGCAGACGCCCAGGGCGCCGGACAGGAACAGGTTCTCGACGACGGGGACACCGCTGATCCGCGCGACCTTCGCCTGCAGCTTGTCCACCATGCGCAGGTAGACCGGCAGTCCGGAGGTGTTCTCCTTGGTGTTGATCGTGTTGCGGCTGGGCATACTGCCGAGGCCCAGGCGCAGGTCGAGGAAGTTCCAGTGCTCGGGCCGGCGGGTCCAGAGCAGCGGGCCCAGTTCGATCGCGGCCCCGTAGACCTCGGCGACCGACGGGGACTCGCGCAGCCGGGACGCGCGCTCCAGCGGCTCCTCCTCTTCGAACCGGGTCTCGATGTCTTCGAGCTGGGTCTCGAAGGCCGTCACCGTGGTGGCGAGCTTGTTCTTGGAGACCTGGATGCGGGAGAAGTGACTGCCGACCGCCATCATCGGCATCATCGCCACGAAGGTGAGGGTCAGCGGGTTGCGGGTGACCGCGAACATGACGATGCCCATGATCGCGGGCGAAATGACCATCAGCCACGGGAACGGCTGCGGCTCGATGTCGGTCGGGATCGCGGGGGCGGGGAATTCCCGGCCCGGGTAGCGCTGCTCGACCTGCGGCGAACGGTTGAAGCGCAGCGAACCGCCCCGCTCCAGAACCTGCACGGACTGGTCGACGGGAGCGCCGGCCACCAGCGTCGCCGCCAGTTCGGTGTCGCCGAGCACGATGGACTGCCCGGTGACCAGCCGCACCCGGGAGAGGAGGCCGCCGTCGACCAGGATGCCGTTGGCCGAGTTGAGGTCGACGATCTCGATCGATCCGGGCCCGACCTCCACGCGCACGTGGCGTTTGGAGACGAGCTCGTCGTTGAGCACGACGTCGTTGCCGGGGATGCGGCCGATCGTGCTGTTGCCGACCGGCAGACGGAACTCGGCACCCTTGTCGGGACCGCTCATCACGCGAAGGATGGCCGCGGTCGGGCCGCGGCCGGCGCCCCGGGCCGCCCGGGCGCTCGAGCGTGCGCCGCCGGG
>NZ_SOGU01000099.1:0-30985 GCF_004403275.1 Cryobacterium sp. TMT4-10 | reverse complement strand
ACATTCCCGACGACGACGTGGATCAACGAACCCGAAAAGGAAGGAACGAACTCAATGACCGCCTAAGGAAACTGACTCACATAGGTTGACATCTTCCGGGGCGATGCCAGCCAGCAATCAGAGCAGTTGGGACTATCGGCGCCCGGCCGTTACATCGTCTGAATCCTCACCAGCTCGTGAGCGGTCGAATGCTTCGTGGAGTTGAGCGATCTGCCGCGAGAGTGCTTTGATCTCTCCGCGGGTGGCTGACTGGGAATCCTCTTCCTGCTTCGCAACGCGCTCGACGATCCAGGATGCGAGGGTGGCGGTGACCACGCCCAATAGTGCGATGCCCCCGAGCATCAGGCCAACGGCGATCAACCGGCCGATGTCGGTGACAGGTGAGAAGTCGCCGTATCCGACGGTGCTGATGGTGACGAACGCCCACCAGATGGCGTCGGGGAAGGTGACGATGGTCGCGCCCGGAGCTGACCTTTCGCTGTCCAGCACCGCCAGCGCACTCAGGAGTACCAGGAGCGTGGCTGCGCCAGCGACGTAGACGATCACTCGGCTTCGGAAGGCCTGGCCGGCAGTTCGATGCAGCACGTTTAGGAGCGTCAGGAGGCGGAGAAGCCTCAGTGGACGAAGCATCGGCAAGACGACGATCAGCAGGTCGAGGATATGAGTGCGGAACCAGAGCCACCGTGGCTGGGCAAGAACCAAGTTGACGATGTAGTCCGCGAGAAAGACTGCCCACGTCGCCCAGATGATGGTCTCTACGACGGTGGCGCGCGGCCCGTCGAGATCGCCGATGACCTCGATCGAGTACGCGGCCAAGAAGACGATGGCTGCCAGAGTTAGGGGCCAGTCAGCGATCTTCTGCCAGCGTGCTTGTTTCATGAGGAAACCCTATTGGACCCGACGGGCCATGCCGGGCCAGCGATGCGACCAGTCGACATGCAGTCTGAGTCTCGCTCCGGGCCATCGGTGGTTCCGGAGCGACCACATTGGACTTGAGCTGGTTCATTCTCGAGAGAACGGCCGCAGTGCTTTGCTGACCAGTCTTGTCCGGGGAGCGTGAGTCCGCTATTTCGCCGTCAGGAGGTCCAGCCGCACAACTTCTCCGCGAATGATCCTCGCAAGCTCGTCCGGCTCAGGGTTGTAACCGCTGCTTCGCCGGATTTCCTTTCGCGCGGCGTCCAGGACCGGCATGGACAGCAGGATGGCGGCGAGCGCGGTTGCGGAGGTGGCAGCCTTCCGTTTCCACAGGTCGTCGATGAGTCCCTTCTTCAGCGCCATTCGGTGGAGGTAGAAGAGGCCATCGGCCTTCTTCGCGACCGTTTCATCACTCAGTAGATCAATCTCGAACGCGAGGTGGGTGGCGACCTGCTGCCCAGTCGCTGCCATGACGTGGTACGCCTGCCACACCTGCCCGTTCGTGAGGATGATCCATTCGAGACCTTCTTTCACGGCGTACGTTTCGACCTGGCGGAGATGACGGGCATTGAGCTTCTGTGCGGCGCGCTTGACCTCGATGAATGCGACGAGCTGCTTGTCGATGCGTACACCGTAGTCGGCGAATTCGCCTCGGACTGCGAACTCGGTGGTGAGGTCGTCGAACTTGTCGTAGCCCAGGCCGTAGCAGAGCATGTCGGTCACTAGCAGGCGGGTGTCACCTTCGTTGGCATCGCGGGCGACGAGGTCCGCGAGAGGCTTGGCGAATTTCCGGATAGCCGCGCGAATCTGGTCTCGGGCATCTTGTTCCCATTTCGGAACCGACGACTTCTTTGGCTGTACGACGACTTCTGACACTTCGCTAACCCCCTGATTGCATACACCTGATTGTCAGGTTAGGGGGTGCCGGCCGCTGGTGGAAGGCCCCCGCGCCCCGTGCCCCGTCAACGGGGGGCTATGCCGGCGCGGTCGAGATTGGCCGCCTCCGTAGAAGATGCTCGACGATTGCAGGCGTCGCCGCCAGAACGTCGATGTTGGATCCATACTCGCCCGGCGACTGCCCGGCGAGCGAGATCGCCCTGAGTGGAGCACCGGACTCGATCAGCTTCGACAACCCGGCAGCCATCCCCTTATTGATGTAACCGGCCGGATGGGCATCGTCCGCCGAGCACACGGCGACCGCATTCTTGTCGTAAGCGTTGTCAGGCTCCCGCAACAGACGGACGGGTGCTCCTGGTTGAAACGCCCCATTCCGAACGGCTGCCTTGTGGTAGCCGACACCGCGCACGCTGGCCGTCCAGATCCCCATGCGGCGCAGTCGCCTGTTGCCGACGCTCACGAGGAGACCTGTCGATGGTTCCGTTAGCCACAGCCGTCCGTCGTGCATCTGGAGGAAAAGCGTGGGCAGTCCCTGGTCGGTCGTGACCAGGAGTTCGTCCCACCTCTCGCTGGGGAGGTAGATGCTGGCATCGGCCTGGCTGCGGCTGACTGCCATCTGGGGAGGAAGGTGTTCGAGGTTCTTCTTGACGTAGCTGGTTCCCGATCGGGTTCCGGCATTCGGCGCGGATGGCGAGTGCGTTTTCTCGTTTGGCGGCGGCGGAGACAGCAGGTTTGTGGCCCATTTCAGCACGAAGATGGCCAGTGCCACCACGGCCACTAGGACGAATAACAACTCCATCGAATACCCCCACGCCCAACCTCTCACAGAAACGTCGAGGTGGGCTATCCCCACTTCAGTGGAGGAAGAGCTGCGACGCGAAGGCTGTTCGGGCGAATGTCAGATGACCCGGTAGCGTCGCGACTATGGAACAAGAAGAGTTAGCAAACTGGATCCAATTGGCCGCTGTCTTGGCGGCGATTGCAGCCGTCGCGATCGCAGTTCTGGCCGCTGTGGCGGCCTCCGTCGTTGCCTTGGTTCTCGGATCGCTTGACAGAAGAACGGCGCTGGCGATATCGACCGGCGACCATGAATTTCAGCGCCTCTTTCGGGAGCAGGATCTGCTACAGAGACTCCTCGATAACTACAATCGGGGTGGATCGACGGTGCCTAGCGAAGCGGGTCGCCTGGGTAGTGAAGCCCTTACTCTGATCGGCACGATTGGCCCCGATCGCCTTCCCGAACTCTGGGCGAGCCACATAAACTCGGACGACTCGCTGCGGGCCCTGCTGGTTGATCCAGAGATGCCCTCGTACAAGAAGGAGGCGATCGAGGTCCAGCTTGCGCTAAACGCGTCCCGCCGTGCACTCTACGCGCACTTGGAGTCGCCGGTGCGCGTGGGGCGGCGATAGCCAAGACGTCGCGACGGGAGCCTCTTGTCAAACCACTGTTGGCTTGGGAACGACGAGCTCATGGGGTCCATCGACGAAGCTATGAGAATGGACGGATCTTACTGAGAACGTGGCCATCCGTTCCTCGAACTAGCCCTGGTGAACTCGAACGGTGTCCCGAATTGCACCTGCATGCATATAGATCTCATCGAGTGAATCGATGGGATGGCGCGTCTCGACCTTGTCGCCGTCGAAAATCCCGATGTACTTCTGTTTCTTGCTATTGAAGTGCAAGCGAGCGATCGGCTTCCGATTGTTGTCGTCAAGC
Organism: Cryobacterium sp. TMT4-10; assembly: GCF_004403275.1. Taxonomy (NCBI): domain Bacteria; kingdom Bacillati; phylum Actinomycetota; class Actinomycetes; order Micrococcales; family Microbacteriaceae; genus Cryobacterium; species Cryobacterium sp. TMT4-10. The sequence goes on along the minus strand of NZ_SOGU01000099.1, from coordinate 27,456 downwards.
GGAATTGCAAGCTCTCCTCTCGCTCGATCGCACCGTGCGTCAGGGAACGTATCGACGCGACCTGTCGTAGGCCCACAGTGCAATGGCAAGGGAGGCCCGGTCGTTGTCTTCCAGTGGGTTGCGGCCGGTGATGACCCCAATCCGTCCAAGCCGATGGCGGACCGTATTGACGTGTAGATACTGGGCCTCGGCGGTCGCTTGCAGGGACCCCTGCTGCTCGATGAACGTCCGGAGGGTTGTCAGGAGCTGGCTGCCACGACGCGCGTCATGCTCGAGCAGCGGACGGACGAGCTGGTCGATAAAGGGAACCAGCCTCATGGGCGGTTGTTGTTCGAGAAGCCCGGTCAGGCTGGTCAGGCTGTCTGGCCCGGCAACCTTGCCGTGACGGCGCGCCAGGCGAAGCGTTGCGCGGGCTTCCCCGATTCCACGGGAGATTTGTGAGACGTCGACAGGGCTCCCGTGGCCGCAGACTAATCCGAGATCGCGAGCGGCACCATATACGTCCTCAGGGCCGACCGTGACGACAAAGGTCGCTTCGGGCGCGTCGGCGATCAACGTGCCTGGCAGGTGCGCGGCTAGCAGCGACGCCGTCTCCGCCGGCCACGCCGAGATTGTCAGGGATTTCCCCACGAGGCCTGCCCTTTGCAACTCCGGCATCAGGGCCGCGGAATCGGCGAGGCCCTCGGAAACCAGGGCGAACAACTGCCCGATGCGTTGGCGATCCTGATTGTCGTGGTCCACCCGCTCGTGCCTAGCGATTTCCAGGACTCGACCGATCTGGCCGAGCACGTCGGCATCAGGCGACGGAGGCTGACCCTGCCAAGCCAGAAGGTTCCCTTCCGCGGTCCTGACGGACAGCGATCCCGGAGCATCATCAACCACCGCGCTGAGGGTTGCCATCGGTAGCGACTCCGCCGCCGGATCAGCCAGCGCGTAGGTGAGCGATCCCCCGAGGGCCGCGGAAGATACGCTCAGGATGTCTTCCACCGGCGCGTTCTCGCGAAGAGCCGCAAGCAGCCTGCTGACCAGCTCTGCATTCCGCTGGCTGCTGCCAGATTGAGCCCGAACGCGCGCGTCGGCGAGAACATCATTAATCGCGAGGAAGGGGACTCCGTGCGCCATTTCGATGAGCGGCACGGACAGTCTGTGGCATTCCGTGATCAGTGCCCGGGGGATCTGCGTGTGGACTTCCCCGATGCCGAGACAGATCCCGGCTGAGCCAGTCGCGTGGACCGCCTCGACCAACCTCGCGCAGTTGGCGGCGGTGAGAAGCGCCGACCCCACGGTGCAGACCAACTCGGATCCACGCAGATGTGGCCTGGGGTCCGTCATTTCTGTGGCGTGCGCCCAGCTGACAACACGAGGGAGCGCCCACTTGGAGCCGACGACGAGGTGAAGCCCCAACTCGGGCACGTCGACGAGTTCCCCGAGTTCAAGGCCAAAGGCGGTGGAGATCGATTTAGTCACTTCTACTATCCTCAGGTCAAAATATGGGGAAATAGTCCGCAGAAGCGTGGATCCGACTGTCATTCCTTGTAGCTTCGTACAATATCACGCACCGTGCCCGGTGGTTCATCCTAAGTTGTGGCAGAAAGTGGCCGTCGCTTCCCGAATGAATTCATAATTGCGGGAGTCGAAGGAGACCCACCATGGCCCAAAACGAAACGGTCGCTGCCACCGAAGGCATCACCCTCAAACGAGATTTCAATCTCTTCTCATCCTTTGCGTTCGGTTTTGCGTTCATCTCGCCTATCGTCGCTCTCTACGGGATCTTTGGCGTTGCCCTGTCCATTGCCGGCCCGTCCTTCTGGTGGGGCTTTCTAATCGTCTTCGGCGGCCAGCTCCTCGTCGCCCTCGTCTTCGCCATGCTGGTCTCGCGCTGGCCGATCGAGGGGTCGATCTACCAGTGGTCGGCGCGCCTCGGGGGCAAGACGTTCGGCTGGTTTGCCGGCTGGGCGTATATGTGGACCCTTCTTATCGCGATGGCCACCGTCGCGATAGCCGCAGCGGGCTTCATCGCTAACGTCATGGGCATCGCGAGCCCCACCGGCGTGGATAAGGCGTGGATCGCACTTGTGGTCCTGATTCTCGGAACGATCGTGAACCTCGCCGGCCGGGTGGTGTTGAAGGTCTTCATGATCGCCAGCATCGTGGCTGAAATCGTCGGCTCGCTCGGCCTCGGCACCTGGCTGCTGTTTTTCCACCAGCACAACTCCATTAGCGTCCTGTTCGACGGGAGTGCCGGCCTCGCACCGGGAACGGATTACCTTTCCCTCAGCGGCCCCTTCCTGCTCGCGATGGTGTTCATCGGTTTCTCGTTCGTTGGATTCGAGAGCGCCGGCGCTATCGCCGAGGAAGTCAGCGAGCCGCGCAAGAACCTCCCCAAGGCGATCCTTTTCGCACTGATATTCATTGCCGTTGTTGTCATGTACACGAGCCTTGCTCTTATCCTCGCCGTCCCGGATCTCAACGCCGTGCGCAGCGGGAACGTCGCCGACCCCGTGAACTTCACCCTCACGTCCCAGCTCGGCAGCCAGATTGCCAAGCCCGTGGAGATCCTCTTCATCATCGGCTTCCTGGCAAGCTTCTTGGCGCTGCAGACCTCGGCCTCACGAATGATCTGGTCGTTCGCAAGGGATGGCGCACTACCGGCCTCGAGGATGCTCTCCCGCCTGAGCCGCAAGCAGCGCCAGCCCGTCGGACCGTTGCTGATCACGATGGTCGTGGGCGCAGCTTTGTTCCTGCTCAGCGACGTGGCCGAAAACGTCTACACGCTGATGCTCAACTTCACCTCCGGCGGATTCTTCCTCTCATTCCTCTTCCCGCTGGTCGGATTTGTCGTCGTGCATCTGCGAGGACGCTGGCGTGCCGGTCCGTTCACGCTCGGCAAGGCAACGCTCCCGCTCGCTGTAGTCGCGGTTGTCTGGGCTGTCTTCGAATTCCTCAATATTGCTTGGCCCCGGCCCGTCTACGAGCAGTCCTTCTTGGACTGGTCGATCTGGATCGCCATGGCTGTCCTGAGCGTAGTGGGGACGGCGATCTACCTGTCCGTCCACAAGGCCATCCCAGTGGTGACAGGACGGGAATACATTATGCCGGAAGAGCTTCTCTCTCCCGATGAGCTCCCAGAAAACGATGAGCTCCCGGAAAAGAAACCGCAACTCGCATGAATATGACCCCAGGGGCGCGAACGGTAGCCATTGTGACGGGCACGGCCAGCGGGATCGGAGCAGCCGTCGCGGCGGAGCTCGAGTCCCGCGGCTGGACCGTTGCCGGATTCGACCTGAGGCCCTCGCCGCAGTGTTCCTTCGACCTGTGCGTCGACATGGCCAACCCGGATGAGGTCCGGGCCGCGGTCAGGCGGGTCGAGCAGGAACTCGGACCGGTTGCGGCCGCGGTTTCCGCCGCCGGCTATTACGAGATGCTGCCAGTCTCCGAGATCACCCTCGACAAGTGGCGACGCATGCTCTCCGTCCACGTCGGAGGATTCGTCAACCTGAGCCGTGCCGTCCTGCCAGGAATGACAACGGCCGGATCCGGGTCGATCGTCGCCATCACGAGCGAACTGGCCATCGGCGGCGGGTCGGATGACGCACATTATGCGGCTGCGAAGGGTGCCCTCCTTGGTCTAGTGCGCAGTCTTGGCGCGGAGCTTGCGCCCCAGGGCATCAGGGTGAACGCCGTCGCACCGGGCCCAACGGACACGCCTTTGCTGGCAGCCGATTCGCCGTGGCGTGCCCCGGAGTACCTGGCCACGCTTCCGTTGGGGAGGCTGACCTCGCCGGAGGAAGTCGCCCTCTGCGTAGCGTTCCTCCTCGATGAGGGGACGTTCTGCGTCGGGGAAACCCTCAACCCGAATGCTGGAGCGGTGATCTGATGTCCGAGAAGAGAATACGTTCCTACCCCGATCTCGAGGGCAAGATTGTCCTCGTCACCGGCGCAGCGCAGGGCATGGGGGCGCAGCACGCGCGTCGACTTGCCGCATCAGGCGCCACCGTGGCCGTGAACGACCGGGAAGCCTCGGCGGGGCTCTCCGCCCTCGCCTCTGAGCTGTCCGGCCTGGCGGTGCCCGGAGACGTGTCCGAGCCGGAGCAAGTGCGGGCCCTCGTGCAGCAGGTGGAAGACAATATGGGCCCGGTTGACGTTCTGGTGGCGAACCACGCCTTCATGACGATGGGGCCGTTCCTGGACGCCGACCCCGCGGAGTGGTGGAAGGTCATCGACACCAACCTCGGCGGCACGTTCCATCTCGTCCAGGCGGTCCTGCCCGGGATGCGGCGGCGGGGAGCCGGACGCATCGTGGTCATCTCCAGCGAGTGGGGTGTGACGGGGTGGCCGGAGGCGACGGCGTACTCGGCCTCAAAAGCGGGACTGATCTCGCTGGTCAAGACGCTCGGCCGCGAACTGGCCCCCGAGGGGATCATCGTTAATGCTGTCGCCCCTGGCGTCACGGACACCCCGCAGCTTGAGGTCGATGCGCGAAGTGCCGGGATAACCCTCGACGAGATGCGTGCCGCCTATGCCGCCGACATCCCCCTGGGGCGGATCGGCACCTCGCCTGAGATCGCCGCGGCCGTAGCGCTCCTGTGCGACTTCCGCCTCTCCGCGATCATCGGACAGGTGGTGCAGATCAACGGCGGCTCCACGCGAGGGCGAGCGTAACCATGTCCTCGGTTCAATACTCTTCACGCCTCCGGGCGGCACTGCAGACAGAAAGAAGCACGCCATGAACACACGAGTTGTCCGCGATGGAAGCAGGCCGGTGGGCCAGGTCGACGGCCAGAAGTCCCCGCGCTATGCCGGACTGACCACGTTCGCCCGGCTCCCGCGGCGCGAGGATGTACCGGATTTCGACGTCGCGGTTGTCGGCATCCCGTTTGACGCCGGAGTCACCTTCCGTCCCGGAGCACGATTCGGCCCGTCGTCGATTCGTGAGGCATCCCGCCTCCTGCGTCCGTACAACCCAGCCCTCGACTCGATGCCGTTTGCTGACGCGCAGGTGGTTGATGCGGGCGACATTGACTGCAACCCCTTCGACATCGTGGAGGCACTCGGGGAAATCGAGGCAGGGCTCGCCGAGCTTATGTCCGGCGGCCGCCCGGTCCTGTCCCTCGGCGGTGACCACACCGTCGCGCTCCCGGCGTTGCGGGCAGTCCACGCGCAGCACGGTCCGGTCGCGCTGGTTCATTTTGACGCGCACCTCGACACCTGGGACACGTACTTCGGCGCGCCGTACACGCATGGCACCCCCTTCCGCCGCGCCTCAGAGGAAGGTCTGATCCGGAAGGACCGGTCGGCCCACGTCGGCATTCGCGGGTCGCTCTACGACCCCGCAGACCTTGCCGACGACGAGGAGCTGGGCTTCACCATCGTGCACTGCCGGGATTTCGACCGCATCGGCGTCGACGGCATCCTCGGGCGAGTCCTCGACCGGGTAGGTGACGCTCCCGTCTACATCTCGATTGACATCGATGTCCTGGATCCGGCGTTCGCGCCGGGCACCGGTACGCCGGAAGCGGGCGGCATGACCAGCCGAGAGCTCCTCGCGGTGCTCAGGGGGTTCCGCCACCACACGATCGTCGGCGCGGACATTGTCGAGGTGTCGCCGGCATACGACCACGCGGCCATCACGGCCGTGGCGGCCGCGAATCTTGCCTATGAGCTGATCACGATCATGTCTGCGCAGCGCCGCGAATGACCGACGAGGGCCCCATCCGCTGGCCGGAGGGGAAGCAATCGGCGGCGGCGTTCACGTTCGATGTGGATGCCGAGTCGGCCGTGCTCTGGAACGCACCAGCAAACGCGAACCGGATGAGCGTGATGAGTCACCAAGCGTACGGCCCGCTGGTCGGCGTTCCCCGGCTCTTGCGGATGCTTGACCACCACCAGATCCGGTCCACCTTCTTCGTGCCCGGCTATACCGCCCACCGGTATCCAGGAGTTGTCAGGGACATCGCCCGCGCCGGCCACGAGATCGCTCATCACGGCTACCTGCACGAACAGCCGAGCGCCGTGGATCTGGCCGGCCAGATCGCCAACCTCGACCGTGGGCTGGAGGCTCTGGCCGAGGTCGCCGGCGTGCGTCCGGTTGGCTATCGCGCCCCGATGTGGGATCTCTCCTGGGAGAGCCCGGCGCTCCTGGCCGAACGCGGATTCCTCTACGATTCGAGCCTGATGGATGCGGATGCGCCATACGAACTTTCGATCACGCCCGGCTCCGAGGAGTCGATCGTTGAGATTCCGATCCAGTGGGCGCTGGACGACTGGGAACAGTATTGCTTCCTCCCGGACATTTCGGGCAGCGGCCGGATCGAGACTCCGGCCAAGGCCCGGGAACTCTGGACCAGCGAATTCGAGGCGCTCCACGACGAAGGCGGATGCTGGGTGCTCACGAATCACCCCTTCCTCTCCGGCCGCCCGGGGCGAGCCCGGCAACTGGACGAACTCATGGCGGAGGTCACTGCAACCCCGGGGGTCTGGGTCGCATCCCTCGAGGAAATCGCGCAGCACACCCGCAGCCTCGGCCTCGCACCGCGGTCAATCGTCCGCCCGGACCTGTAGCCGCAATTCCAACTTCTCCGAAATCAAATCGTCCGGAACCACCGCTTCACCGCGCTCCGGCGCCCATCCTCACTACAGAAAGACTCCAGATAATCGTGAATGCCACCACCGTAAATGACACAGCAGGGGCAGGGCTCGACCAGCGCACAGTCGAGCTCGATCGTGCATTCGTTTTCCACTCCTGGTCCGCGCAGGGCGCCCTCAACCCGCTTGTGATCGCCGGCGGGCTGGGCTCTCGTGTGTGGGACAACGCGGGGCGCAGCTACCTGGACTTCTCCAGCCAGCTCGTCAACGTGAACATCGGCCACCAGCATCCGGCCGTCACCCAGGCGATCATCGACCAGGCCGGCACCCTCGCCACCGTCGCGCCATCGACCGCGAACCTGATGCGCGGCGAGGCCGCCAAGCGCATCGTCGACCGCGCCCCGGCCCGCTTCAACAAGGTCTTCTTCACCAACGGCGGGGCGGATGCGATCGAGAACGCGATCCGGCTGGCCCGGCTGCACACCGGCCGGGACAAGGTGCTGTCCACCTACCGCTCGTACCACGGCAACACCGGCGCGGCGATCGTGGCGACCGGCGACTGGCGGCGCATCCCGAACGAATTCGCGCGCGGGCACGTTCACTTCTTCGGCCCCTACCTCTACCGCAGCGAGTTCTGGGCGACGACGCCCGAGCAGGAGTCGGAGCGTGCGCTGCGCCACCTCGAGCGCATGATCCAGAGTGAGGGGCCGAGCACGATCGCGGCCGTGCTGCTCGAATCGATCCCCGGCACGGCCGGGGTGCTCATGCCGCCGCCCGGCTACCTGGCCGGGGTGCGCGCGCTCTGCGACCGCTACGGGATCCTCCTGATCCTCGACGAGGTGATGGCCGGCTTCGGCCGCACCGGGCGGTGGTTCGCGTTCGAGGGTTTCGACGTGACCCCCGACCTGATCACCTTCGCCAAGGGCGTCAACTCCGGCTATGTGCCCACCGGCGGGGTGATCATCTCGGACTCGATCGCGCATACCTTCGACACGACCGTCTTCCCCGGCGGACTCACCTACAGCGGTCACCCGCTGGCGATGGCGTCCATCGTCGCGGCGCTCGACGCCATGGAGAACGAGGGCATCGTCGCCAACGCGGCCCGGATCGGGCGAGACCGGCTTGCGCCGGGCCTCGCGGAGCTGGCGGAGAAGCACCCGATCATCGGCGAGGTGCGCGGCGAGGGCGTGTTCTGGGCGCTGGAGCTCGTCGCCGACCGGGAGACCTGTGAGCCCCTTAGGGGCGCGGTGATGGGCCGGATCAAAGCGGAATTGCTCGCCCGCAACCTGCTGCCCTTCCTCGCCGACAATCGCATCCATGTCGTGCCGCCGTGCGTGGTCACCGACGCCGAGGTCGCCGAGGCGCTTGCCATCTACGACGAGGTGCTCAGCCTCGACCTGCTCGCCTGACCTGCCTGCCGGTGGTCGAGCCCGGATCTCAACAGGCTCGATCACCGGAACCCGACAAGCTCGATCACCGAAGCCCGCACCTTTCGAATTCGACGGAGATTTTGCCCTTTTCCCGTCACGAACCGGCCGCTGCGGGCCCCAAACGCCACATTCTCCGTCGAATCGACCTAAGGACACGACACCATGACTGAACTTCCCGATATCAACCACTGGATCGCCGGCGCTGCCGCCGACGGACAGTCCACGCGCACCGCCCCAGTGTTCAACCCGGCCACCGGCCAGGTTGCCAAGAATGTGCGCCTCGCCAGCACCGCCGACGTCGACGCCGCCATCGCCGTGGCGCTGGCGGCGTACCCGGCCTGGCGGGACACCTCGCAGGCCCGGCGCCAGAGCATTTTGTTCAACTTCCGCGAGCTGCTGAACTCCCGCAAGGGCGAGCTGGCCGACATCCTCACCGCAGAGCATGGCAAGGTGACGGCGGATGCGCTCGGCGAGATCCAGCGCGGCCTCGAGGTCGTCGAATTCGCGCTCGGCATGCCGCACCTCTCCAAGGGCGACTACTCCGAGAACGTGTCGACGGGTGTCGACGTGTATACCCTCAAGCAGTCGCTCGGCGTCGTGGGCATCATCAGCCCGTTCAACTTCCCGGCGATGGTGCCGCTGTGGTACTTCCCTATCGCCATCGCGGCGGGGAACACCGTCGTGCTGAAGCCCAGCGAGAAGGACCCGTCGGCCTCGAACTGGATGGCCGAGCTCTTCGCCGAGGCCGGTCTGCCCGCCGGAGTGTTCAACGTCGTTCACGGCGACAAGGAGGCTGTCGACGCGTTGCTCGTGAACCCGGACGTGCAGGCCATCTCGTTCGTCGGCTCCACGCCGATTGCGAAGTACATCTACGAGACGGCCGCTCTCCACGGCAAGCGGGTGCAGGCCCTCGGTGGCGCGAAGAACCATATGCTGGTGCTGCCGGATGCCGACCTCGACCTCGCTGCGGATGCCGCGGTTAACGCCGGGTTCGGCTCTGCTGGGGAGCGCTGCATGGCGATCAGCGTCATCGTCGCGGTTGAGCCCGTCGCCGACGAGCTGATCGCGAAGATCACCGAGCGCATGTCGGGGCTCAAGGTCGGCGACGGCATGCGCGGCACCGACATGGGCCCGCTGATCACGAAGGTGCACCGCGACAAGGTTGCCTCGTACATCGACGTCGCCACCGCCGACGGTATCGACGTAGTCGTGGACGGTCGCGGTATCGAGGTCGACGGTGACCCCTCCGGTTTCTGGCTCGGCCCGACCCTGTTCGACAAGGTCGGCACGGACTCGACCGTGTACCAGGACGAGATCTTCGGCCCGGTGCTGTCGGTCGTGCGAGTGGGCAGCTACACCGAGGGCCTCGACCTGATGAACCGCAGCCAGTACGGCAATGGCACGGCGATCTTCACCAACGATGGTGGGGCGGCCCGCCGCTTCCAGAACGAAGTGCAGTGCGGAATGGTCGGTATCAACGTGCCGATCCCGGTGCCCGTGGCGTACCACTCCTTCGGCGGCTGGAAGAACTCCCTGTTCGGCGATGCGAAGGCGTACGGCCCCGCGGGCGTCGCGTTCTACACGCGGGAGAAGGCCGTGACCAGCCGCTGGCTCGACCCGAGCCACGGTGGAATCAACCTCGGCTTCCCGCAAAACGCCTGAGGTGGGAGCGCCTCTGTTGCGCGTAGACCATCTGCGCGCAACAGAGACTCGGGTCGCGAGGTAAACACTCCCTACCGTCACGGTCGCGACGGGCACCTTGACGGCAACGCATTCACTTCCGCTGCGCGTCAGTGCCTTGGCCCAAGGCTATGGACCACGCGTTCGCGGCGGAACTGATTGTCGGCAACGCCGGGCTGAACCGCGCCGCCAGTCGCCCGGGCTCATAGGGTTGCGGCATGTTGGTCTCAGCGTTCCAGTGGCTCCCCGAACGCCGCCTCGGAATGGCAGCGACGCTCGCTCATGCAGACGAGTTGATCGAGCAGGTGGGCGAGTTGCTCTTCGGGTACCTCGCGCAGGAGGGCGGCGTAGTCAGTATCAAGGAGGTTCCGAAGGGTCCGGTCCCAGTTCAGCTCTATCGCGATGGCGTCCTGACCAGCTTCGATGACATCCCGGTCGGCTGGGAGACCAGCTTCATCCGTTCGGGCAGGGACTTTGTGGAAGCTCTAATCGAAGGAAGAGACCCGCAATTGAGTGGCGAATCCGCGAAGGAGCTCCTGGCATTTGACTTGTCCGCGCAAATTTCAGCGGCCATTGGGAGTGAACAGGTCCTCTGCGGCAACCAGATCCCCGCGACGGCACCGGACCCCAGTCGGGAAGCTTCCCGAACAATAGATTGCCGGATGTCAGCACTCTTGGAGATGTAGACCAGCAAATACTCGGCGAGTATCAGGTCTCGTCGCAACACGCCACCGCGATTGGATGCGTGATCACAGTGCAGGATTGGGCGGAGATTCGGCGCCTTCACGTCCGCGAGGGCTTGTCCGGGCTGGCCGTCATCATGCGGCGAGGAACCGGGGAAGGCAGGCAACGCGCCACGCTCGCTCGCACAGGAAAGCTATCCGCCGTGGTCGCCGACGCCATCTATTCAAGCTCTCGCTCGCAGCCGCCTGGCGGGAGCGCCGCCGGTGTCGGGCTCCTCAGCACGGGGTGAGTTGCGAAAGTGCGACCGCGACAAACGACCGCCGAGTGTCCTCCTCCAGACCATCGGGAGCCAGCCTGGAAGTGATCGTCTGGCCGGGGGCTCATCCAGTGCGGATTCCCCGCCGATCGCGGGCCGAGAGTATCGTGGCCGGAAAGGGGCTCGTTCGGAACGCTGAGGATCCGATCGGCCGGCGCTGCCTCGCTGTCTTCGAGTGAGTGAGGCCGACAAGATCAGGAACGCGGCTGAAAAGGCCGCGGGAAAGCTCAAGGAGAGCGCAGGCAAGATCGCGGGGGACAAGTCGCTCGAGACTGAAGGCAAGACCGATCAGGCCAAGGCGAGTCTGAAGCAGGCCGGCGAACATGTGAAAGACGTGTTCAAGAAATAGCGAACGAGTCTGGTAGTCCGTAGATTCCGGGAACCTTGGAAAGGAAACACCATGAACATGTTGCTGATCGTCGTGGCCATCATCGCGGTCGTCCTCTTGCTGACGGGCGGTTTTGTGCAGTCGCTGAACTTCCTCTTGTGGGTGGGCGTGATCCTGCTGGTGTTGGCGGTGATTGCATTCTTGGTGCGTTCGATGTCGGGTCGCCGAGGCGCATAACAGGCGTCGGAATCCCGTCGAAGCCACGGAGGCACGGCTTGCTCAGAGTCCCACCCCGCCCAGGCTTTCAGAAGGAAGCTCATCGCTCGCTCCGGCGCCAGGATGGCGCGTCAGATATGCAGGACGAAAGTCTTTAGATCGTTCATGGTCTGAGCCATGTGGCTGTCCATCGCCAGTCGCGCCCGCTCAGGATCGGCTGAGGCCAGAGCCTCGAGTATTTGGGCGTGCTCGTGGATGGCGTGGATCTGGATCTGCAACACTCTGGACGTCTGGGCCCTGCGTGCTGAAAGAACCTGCGAGAGCGGAGCGAAGAGAACGGCCACGAAAACGTTTCCGGAGGCCTGGAGGATGACGTCATGGAAGGCGAGGTCCGCGTCGACGAAGCGTCCGACATCGTTTTCGTGGTGGGCAGCCCTCATCGTCGTCACATGATCGCGCATGCTCTCGAGTTCCTTGGCCGTGATTCGAGTGGCAGCCAACTCCGCAGCACCGGTTTCCAACATTCGACGTAGTTCGATGAGCTGAACGGACGCAGCGGTATCATTCTCGCCCTCAGAGGTTGCGCGCAGTACGGCTTCCATCGATGTCCATCGCGATAGCGGATTCACGTAAGTGCCCCGGCCGCGCTCGATTCGCACCACGCCCTGAGCCTCCAGCGTCTTGACGGCTTCACGGACGGTCAGTCGGCTGACCTCATGCTGTGCCGTCAGTTCCAGCTCTCCCGGCAGAGTAGACCCGGGGCCGAATTCTCCGGACACGATCCGGTTGAGAAGGTCATCAGACACCATGCCCACCAAGGACTGACGTGCCATGTTGCCCTCCTGACGGGATTTCCTGCTGATCTTATGGCGTGGTGCCATACTCGACGGAGGCGAAATTGCAATTCAACACTCTGTGTCAATGATAACTAAACATATGATGTCAGACACTCGCTGATTTCTCGAGCGTCTGCGCGTCGGTGGTGGATCAATGAGTCGTGCACTGCGTGCTCGACCCCTGCTTAATTTCACGCCTCAACTATCGGAGATGTCATCTTGTCGTTGCAGACAAAGAACAATGTCAAGAGAACCGTTGTCGCCGTCCTAGGCCTTGGTGCGATGGGACTTCCCATGGCCGTTAGGCTGGCCAGCCAGTTCACCGTACACGGCTTCGACACCCACGAAAGTCGCAGGTCGTTAGCCGGCGAGGCGGGTGTGGGGAGTTTCGATACGGCTGCTGCCGCGGTATCCGGAGCAAGCTTGGTCTTGCTCGCCGTGCGCAACGGCGAGCAGCTGAACGATCTGTTATTCGGTGACAACGGCGTCGCCGAAGTCCTCGATTCTGACTCCGTCGTGATCCTGACCAGCACTGTCGGTACAGAGGTGATTCCGGCGACCGTGGAGCGGTTGGCCAGCCTGCATATCGCCTTGGTTGACGCACCCCTATCCGGAGGGCCAGTACGGGCCGCCCAGGGCGATCTGCTGATCATCGTGGGGGCTGAGTCCAAGGCGTTGGGACAAGCACGCCCGGTGCTGGAGCTCCTCGCCTCCACGCTCACCATTGTGGGCGACAAGCCCGGGGATGGTCAGGCGTTGAAGACCGTCAATCAGCTGCTCTGCGGTGTGCACATTGCGGCCGCGGCCGAGGCGCTTGCGTTGGCGGATTCGCTCGGTCTGGACCGGGCCAAGACACTTGAAGCTCTGGAGGCGGGAGCGGCAGGCTCTTTCATGCTGTCCAACCGGGGGCCACGCATCCTCCAGGCATATGAGGAGGGTGGTGCCGACGTGCTCGGTCGGCTGGACATCTTCGTCAAGGACTTGGGCATAGTTGGGCGAGCGACGCGAGCTGCCGGCTTGCCGTCTCCCCTGGCCGCAGCCGCGGAGCAACTCTTCTTGTTGGGCCAAGCGCAGGGCCTGGGTGCTGCTGATGACTCAGCGATCATTCGGGTTATCGCGCCGTCCAGATTATCCTAACCGCGAAATGTAAGAGTCCTGCACACTCGACTCGACGCCCGTGGGCAGACGGACCGCGGGATTCCTAGATCTGCGGGAAATCGAAGGTGGCCGGGTCGCCACTTGTGCGCAGGCCCGACTCGAGTCCGTTGATCAGGGCGACCTCATCCTGGCTCAGGGAGAAGTCGAATACGTCGATGTTTTCCTGTACGCGCTGTGCTGAAATGGACTTTGGAATCACAATGAACCCGCGTTGCAGATGCCAGCGGAGTACGACCTGGGCGGGTGATTTGCCGTGTGCCGCGGCGATTTCTTTCACCACGGTCCCGGACAGGTCCTGTCCTTGGCCGAGAGGGCTGTAGGACTCGACAGCAATGCCGTGGGCAACGGAATACTCCGTCAGCTCGGTCTGCTGGAAGGTCGGATGAAGCTCGATCTGATTCACGGCTGGAATGATGTCGCCCTCCGTCAAGATTCGCTCAAGGTGCGGCTGGAGGAAGTTGGAGACCCCGATTGCCCGAACGGCACCGTCGGCGTAGAGCTTCTCCAGAGCCTTCCAACTGCCCACGAAGAGGTTGTGTCGGGGGTAGGGCCAGTGAATTAGGTACAGGTCGATGACCTCGAGTCCCAACTCATGACTGCTCCTTTCGAACGACCTGAGGGTGCTTTCATAGCCTTGATCTGCGTTGCGCAACTTGGTCGTAATGAAGATCTCGTCTCGGGGAATCCCGCTGTTGCGAACGGCCTCACCGACGCCCGCTTCATTGGCGTAGGCCGCCGCCGTGTCGATGTGGCGGTAACCGGCGTTCAGGGCTCGCTCTGTTGCGGAGCGGACCTTGTCCGGCTCAATCTGATAAACGCCGAAGCCCAACTGCGGGATTTCAACTGAGTTATTCAGGACAATTGAAGGTACGTTGGGCATCAGTTCTCGTTTCCGTTGAGTAGTCGTCGTCGCGAATCGTCGTGAGGGGCAATACGTCTATCGGTTGTAGCTGGCCATCGGTCCCCGAAGTATCCGGCCCACGTCATCACAGGCAGCGATCAGGTCGACCGAGAGCGGGCCATTTTGCGCTGCGCTGATGTTGGACTGCAGCTGCTCAACCCCAGAAGCGCCCAGAAGGATGGCTCCGACATCTGGTTTGCTCATGAGCCAGCGCAAGGATAGCTCGATGAGCGTGATGCCGGCGCCGGTGGCGATTCTTTCCAGTGCTTCGATTGCGTCGAAGAGTTGAGGATTCCAGTACCGCTGTCTGTACATTGTTGCCAACTTGGAGCTTCCGAATCGGCCCTCGGTCGGTACCTCCGCGAAACGGTGCTTTCCCGTGAGTAGGCCGCCGCCCAGCGGGTTGTACACCATGGTCAGTAGGCCGGTCGTGCTGGCGAACTCAAGGTATTCGTCCTCGATCCGCCTCGCCACCAGGTTGAAAAGTTGCTGGGCGACGACTGGTCGGGGGGTGCCGATGGCATCCGCGACGCGGTTGAGCTCACATATCTGCCAGGCAGCAAAATTCGAGACGCCCAATGCGCCGATCGTCCCCTGGCGGACCAGCTCCGCGATGGCACCCATCGTCTCTTGCAGGGGCGTGGCGCGGTCCGGCTGGTGCAGATAGAACAGGTCGATGCGCTCGACCCTCAGGCGACGGAGGCTGCCATCCACACTGCGGCGCAGTCCGGCAGCGGAGAGCGGGGAGTGCTCCCCGGCATCAGGATGAGGCATGCCGGCCTTGGTCGCGAGAAGGACAGAATCTCGGCGCTTTGGAATGAGCGAACCGAGGATATCCTCGCTCGATCCGCCGGCATAGACATTGGCCGTGTCAATGACGGTGATGCCTGCATCCAGTGCGGCGTCTACCAGCGAAGCGGCTGCGGCAGCGTTCACCGTGTCCCCGAAGGTCATCGTACCGAGAACCAGATGGGAGAGGGGAAGCTCGAGACCTTCGACATGCGTTTCGTTCATCGTTTCACTTCCTCTGCCAGAACTCACGTCTGTCGAGTTATTAACATCTCATGATTGCGCGAAACGCGCAACCAAAGTAGCGTGATGTGCGCAGTGGCCGTCGCTGGCGTGTTCTCGAGCACAGCGACCCACCACGGAGATCTCATTGAGAAGATCAACAGCAGCAAGCGTCGGAGAGGCCGGGATGAAGCGCGTCTTTGCGATCGCGGATGACCTTTCCGGCGCAGCCGAAACGGCCGCAGCCTTTATGCAATTCTCTGCACAGACCGAGCAAGAACGTGGACAGGGGCTTGTCAAGACGGCGCGCATCGTGCTGGTTCCGGTAGACCCCGGGGATACCGAGTTTGAGCATCCCGGGCACACATGTGTGGTCTTCGATTCCGACAGCCGCCGGCTGGACGCCAAGAGCGCGTCTGTGCGATTGGAGGCGCTCGTGCAGCGGATTCCTGAAGGCAACGAAAGTATCTGCGTCTTTCTCAAAGTCGATTCTCTTTTGCGAGGACACATGTCCAGCGACCTCGGGGTTTTGCTCACGCGTGGCCCGGTCGTTCTTGCGCCCGCGCTGCCGGCTCTGGGCCGCGGCACGATCGGCGGTGTAGTTCACATTGCGGGCGTACCCCTGCACGAGTCCTCGCTCTGGTCCAACGAGGGGCGGACGGTTCCGGCAACAATCGCCGAAGCGATCGCCCCGCTGGCCTCCCTGCTTGTTGAGTTGAGCGCCGTCCGTGGGGGTGCACGGGAATTGGGCCGAGTTCTGGGTGTGCTTGCGGAGCAGAACGCAATCGCCATTTGCGACGCGGAAACCGCGGAAGATCTAGACCTGATTGTTGCCGCGGCCATGAGCGGGGAGAATGCCCAGCTGGCCGGTTCGTCTGCCCTGGGCGCGGCACTCTTTCGGGCGTTGGACGAACCTCGGCTGGTTTGCTCCTCAGGGATCGACCGGAGCGAGGAGGGGATGCTGGACATTTCACCACCCATCGAGGTCTCGCTGCGCCCGGTCGTTGCGCGGAAGCCTGTTCTCTTTGTGATCGGCACCACATCAGCGGCGAGTCGGATGCAATTGGAGGCCTTAGCTGCGTCCGGAGTTTGCATGGTCACGATGAACCCGGCGGAACTTCTTGGGGGCGGGGCGGATTCCGCCGCGCTGCGAACGGCATTGCTTGCGGGGCCCGTCGCGGTGAGCCTCAGCGCGACGGAGGTGGACGCAGCGGCCTCTAGGGCGCTGTCCGCAGCACTGGCCGAGTTTGTTTCTCCCTTTGCCTCACAGGCGCCCTTGGTGCTGACTGGCGGAGAGACGGCCCGTGCCGTTTTGAACTCACTGAACATCCACTGGCTTGAGCCGCTGGCTGAAATCGAGCATGGTGCCGTGCTGTCACGTACCGACCGCAACACGCTGGTCGTAACCAGACCTGGATCGTTCGGGGGGCCGGACAGCCTGTGCACCATCCTCGATCACATTCACTCCTATCTTTCAGCCGAGCCGGAAACGCCTAGAAAGGCACACTGATGAAACCCATTGATCCGCACAACCTTCCCTTCATCGCGGTCACGATGGGCGACGGCGCAGGCGTCGGGCCCGAAATCGTGGTTGCTGCGCTGCTGGACCCGATGTCGAACGCAGAGTGCCGGCCAGTTGTCATTGGCGATGCCATCCGGTTGCGGCAAGCTGCGGCCCTTATCGGGGTGCAGGCCACCGTCGTGCCGGTTGACAGTGTGGGCGACGCTGTCTTCGAGCCTGGCCGCATCAACGTCATTGACCTGGCCATGCTCCCCGAGGATTTCCCCTGGGGGCAACTGTCCGCTGTCGCCGGAAACGCGGCATACGAATACATTAAAGTTGCCGCTGAACTGGCTATGTCCGGAGCGGTCCAAGCGATCTGCACTGCTCCCCTGAACAAGGAGGCGCTGCATGCGGCCGGGCATCTCTATCCCGGCCATACAGAACTTCTGGCACGCCTGACCGAAACGCCCGAGGTGTCGATGATGCTCTCCACCAGCAGGATCAAGGTCATCCACGTCACCACCCACGTCGGCCTTATGGATGCGGTCCGGATGATCAACCCGGGATTGGTGGAACGCACAATTCGCCGAGGGCACGAGGCGCTTGTCCGGGCGGGCAACCCGAACCCGAAAATCGGTGTCTGTGCCATAAACCCGCATGCCGGAGAGGGTGGCCTTTTTGGCCAGGGCGAAGAAGCGGAGAAGATTGAACCTGGCGTCAGGGCGGCGCGTGAATCCGGAATCGATGCATACGGCCCGCTGCCGGCAGACACGCTCTTCTTCCTTGCGGGTCGTGGCGACTACGACTTGGTTGTTGCGATGTACCACGACCAAGGCCATGGTCCGGTCAAAGTGCTGGGCATCGAGGCTGGCGTGAATATAACTGTTGGTACGCCGGTCATTCGTACCTCGGTAGATCACGGCACCGCCTTTGACATTGCCGGAAAGGGCATCGCGGACCCACGGAGCATGGTCGAAGCGCTTCATCAGGCGGCAGAAATGGCCACCCGGCCGGGCGCCCGGTGAATAGACAGCACGGAAATCGGACTCGTCAGGGACGGCTCAGATGACGTCCTCGCGAACCCGCCGTGAGGAAATCGTCCTATTGGCAACAGGGGGAAAGGCAAACGTAGAGGACCTGGCCAGCCAGTTCGACGTCACTGCGTCAACGATTCGCCGCGATCTCGCAACCCTGGACGCGCAAGGGAGGCTCGTCCGAACGTATGGAGGCGCAGTAAGTCTCGTTTCTCACGCTGAAACCTCTTTGCGGGAGCGCATGGGAGAGGCCTTCGAGGAAAAGCGAGCCATCGCGCGATGGGCCGCCGACCAGGTGCGTCCCGGTGAGATCCTGCTGCTTGATGCCGGCTCCACTGTCGCCGCAGTCGCACATGAATTGCGCTCCGCCAATGATCTTCGCGTAGCGACCGTGGGGTTGACCGTGCTGGAGGAACTGGCCGACGCGGAGGGGATACGGGTTGACTGCCTCGGAGGTCGGTTGCGCCCATTGAGTCAAAGCTTCCTTGGCCCGCTGACCGAGGCAGCGCTTGAGCGGATGACCTTCGATCGCGCCTTCCTAGGCGCCGACGCCGTGACGGCCGGCAGGGGCATCTGCGAAGCCGACTTGGAACAGACCAGACTCAAAGAGCTCATGGCTCGCAGAGCAGGAACGATCTATGTTCTCGCACACGGAGCGAAGCTGGGCAAGAAGCCCTTTCACGCCTGGGCTCGACTTGCCCTGCCGTGGGTTCTCGTGACGGACAGGTCCGCGTCCGAAGAGGAGATCAATGCCTTCATCGCCGAGGGCGTCACCGTCGTAGTCGTGGACGGCGACAGAGTCTGACTCGTATCAGTAGTCGCGACCGGCTCGCGCGCGCGCGGCCGCTCTCTTCGGTTCTCGAGCCTGCAGTTCGGGCGAGCCGGGTGGCCCTGTTGCCGGCGATTCTGAATTGTTACCTTTCCGGATTGACAATTCTGATCTACTCGATGATGATAAGTCATCAGACGTCTTGCGTCTTATATCAAGGGAGATGATTGTCGTGTCAAAGAAGATTGCGATCCTGCACACTAGCTTTGTTTTTGTCTCCGTCGAGCCGGTGATAAACAACCTCATCGCGGAACTCATTCCGAGCGCTGAGGTCATCCACTTCGTTGATTCGGACGTCCTCGCTACGGTGGTCCGCGAGCAGGGGATCTCGACGAAAAGCGCATTGCGCATGACGCATCTCGCCCAGGCGGCGGAAGCGGCCGGTGCTGACATCATCTTCTCGGCGTGCTCGTCCCTCGGCCCGGCGCTCGATGTCGCCGCCGGAAGCGTGCACATCCCCGTCGTAAAGATCGACGAGGCCATGGCCATGCAGGCAGCCCGCGAGGGAACCAGGATCGGCGTCCTGGCCACTGTCCCCACCACGCTCGGGCCGACTTCTGACCTCATCCTCGCAAAGGCGGCGGAGATTGGGCGAACGGTCACGATCGAGCAGCGGTTGTGCAGTGGTGCCTTCGACGTGTTGATGTCGGGGGACCGTGAGAAGCATGACGCAATGGTTACCGAGCAGGCCATCGACCTGGCAAAGAGCGTAGACATGATCGTCCTCTCGCAGGCATCCATGAACCGTCTCGCCGGCAGCCTGCAGGATCAGACGAAAATGCCGGTCCTCTCGAGCCCGCGCATCGGCGTGGAATACCTCGCCAAGCGCGTCGCGGAGCTCGGGAAATGAGTCGGGAGCGCCTCGTTGATGAAGTGAGGGACGCCGAGGAGCTATTGGCTGCGGGACCGCCCGTCCTGTGTATCCCCGACGCCCGCCTGCAGATTCGCACAGCAAATGCGGCGACAGCAACCTGGGTGATCGTGCTCGATGACGATCCGACGGGAAGCCAGTCGGTCCAGGGCGTCCCAGTGCTCACTGGGTGGACCGCGGACGATCTGCGCTGGGCATTTGATCAGCCCGCCCATGGCTTCTTCATCCTCACCAACACCAGAGGGCTCAACGAAGTTGAAGCTCGATCTGTTGTGGGGGAGGTCGCGGAAGTGATTGACCGGGTGGCGACCGAATTGGGTGCGCGCTACACGTTGATCACTCGTAGTGACTCAACTCTGCGCGGCCACTACCCGCTGGAGACCGATGTGCTCATCGATCTGGCTTGTTCAGCGGGCTCGCCTTATGGCGCGCTGATCATGGCCCCCGCGTACATAGCCGCTGGAAGGGTAACCGAAGGCGACGTGCATTACGTCGGCACCGGCGCCACTTTCGTGCCGGTCGGCCAAACAAACTATGCACAGGATGCGACCTTTGGATTTGGGAGTTCGAACCTGAGGTCCTATGTCCAGGAGAAGACTCACTCGGTCATTACCTCGAACGATGTCCTGAGCCTCAGCCTCGAAGACATCCGGAGTGGCGGCCCGGAACGAGTGTGTGATGTCATCCGCGCATGCAAGAACGCGACCCCGATTGTTGTCAACGCGGTTGATGAGGCCGACCTTGACGTGGTTGCGCTGGGCCTCATCTTGGCCGAAGCGGCCGGGGCTCGGGTGCTTTGTCGAACGGGGCCTTCTTTCGTGGCGGCAAGACTCGGCATCGAGGGTCGTGCACCGCTCACTCATGATGAGATATTTTCGTCGGGAGAGCGCGCTGGCAACGGTCTCGTGGTCGTCGGCTCGCACGTTGAGCTGACCACCCTTCAGGTATCGCGGCTAAAGGCCGCGTTCACGGATCTCGAAACCGTCGAAGTCGACGTTCCGAAACTCCTCGATCCTGCGCAAACCGAGAATGAAATGGCTCGATGCGGGGACGCTCTGGTGGCAGCCCTGAAGCAGACTGATGCCCTGCTCGTGTCGAGCAGGGAGCAGATCATCGGTGATACCGGTCATTCCAGCCTTGTGATCGCCCAAACCGTGTCCCGAGCGCTGGTCTTCTTGACTGCGCGGGCGGTGGACGAAGTCCCCATTAAATGGGTACTCGCGAAAGGTGGAATCACCTCTAGCGATATTGCCACCGAAGGGCTTGAAATTCGGCGGGCAACGGTCTTGGGACAGATGTTTCCCGGAATCGTTTCGGTGTGGGTCCACGAAGGCGGCAACAGTCGGGGACTCAAGGGTCTGCCGTACGTTGTCTTTGCCGGAAACGTCGGAGATGAGGCCACGCTCGCAGAAGCGGTACGGATCCTGCGGGGGAGCGAGAAGGGAGAAGGTCTATGAGGAGATAACGAAACGGTTCTCTCCGTGGATGCGGTTCGGGAATCTATTCGAACCAGGAACAGCAAGCCCTTCACCATTAGCCACATGCACTATTTACAAAGGAGTAGTAATGCGCAAGATCACGATCACGGTCGCCATGATGGCCACGGCAGCGTTCGCCCTCGCGGGCTGCAGTGCGACGACCACCTCGAGCACGACCGCACCCTCATCAGGCGACAAGCCGGTGTACGTGTTTCTCCCGAAGTCTCTCAACAACCCGTACTGGGTGGATGCCCGCAAGGGCATGGAGGACGCGGCCGCCAAGCTCGGCGTAACGGCCAAGTTCCTGGGGCCGGACACGGATGACGCCGCCGCACAGGTAGCAATCTTCGATTCCATCCTCGCGACCAACCCTGCGGGCATCGCCATCTCCCCGAATGACCCGGCATCCGTCCTCGACGATATCGCCAAGGCTACGGCGGCCGGCATCCCGGTTATCGCATGGGACGGACCCGTTCCGAACAGCGATGTTCTCGGCTACATCGGCACCGACAATGTCGCGGCCGGTGAACAGGCTGGCGAGGCTCTGGCCAAGAGCGTCGGTAACAAGGGCAAGGTTGCCGTTGTCATCGGCAGCCTCAGCGCGGTGAACCTGAACCAGCGGTTGGAGGGTGTCAAGAAGGCATTGGCAAAGTACCCGGACATGAAGTTGGTGGCCACTGAGGTTTCCGGCGAATCCATCGCAACAGCGCAGACGGCGTCGGAGACTGTCCTCCAGGCCAACCCGGACCTGGCCGGCTTCATCGGCATCGGCGGTTCAGACCTTCCAGGTATCGCTGGCGCGCTGAAATCAGCGAACAAGTGTGGGGCGGTCAAGGCCGTCGGCTTCGACGTCGTGCCACAGGGCGTTGAGGGAATGAACGGCGGATGCGTCGATGCGCTCATCTCGCAGAAACCGTTCGGAATGACTGCCCAGGCTCTCCAGATCCTGGTCGATTTCCACAACAAGTCGTCGAAGCTCAAGAAGAACTTCGTCGTTGACACTGGCGTTGACACGGTCACGCCGGACACACTGGCCGAGTTCCAGAAGACCGCGCACTAGCAGTCAGCTCGGGGTTCCGGGGCCGGCTGACAATCAGCCGGCCCCTCAATCTGCTCACACCCGTCCCAAGCACAAAGGAGTAGCAATGGCTGAGCATCCGCTCATTGCAATGCGGGGAATTGTCAAGAGGTATCCAGGGGTCACCGCGCTTCGCGACGTCAATTTGACTGTCGAGCCCGGAGAAGTGATGGCTCTCGTCGGCGAGAATGGTGCCGGCAAGAGTACACTCCTGAAGATTCTCGCCGGCGCTGCGCGCGCAGATGAAGGTGTGATCGAGGTTTCTGGCGAGATCGTCAATGTTCATTCGCCCCGAGAATCACAGTCTCGCGGAATTGCCGTTATCTACCAGGAACTCAACCTCGCGAATGACCTCAGCGTCGCCGAGAACATCTATGTCGGGCGGGAGCCGCGAACCAGGTTCGGAACCGTTGACTTCCGCGCGATGAGAGACGGTGCAAGCCGAATCCTGACGAGTCTTGGCATTAGAGTCTGTCCCGATCAAATCGTGGGAAACCTGAACATCGCCCTTCGCCAAATGGTTGAAATCGCCAAGGCGTTGCTAGTCGACGCCCGCGTCGTCGTGATGGATGAGCCAACCTCGTCCTTGACGGAAGAGGAGGTGGCAACCCTACTCAATCTCGTCCGTCAGCTACGGTCCAGTGGAATCAGCGTGATCTACGTCTCACACCGTATGCGCGAGATATTCGAGATCGCCGACCGCATAACTGTTATGCGTGACGGTTCGGTTGTCGGCGTGCGGGACGCCAGGACCACGCGACCCAGCGATATCGTACAGATGATGGTTGGCCGCGAGTTGGAGGACCTCTACGGGGTACGAACTGCGCCGCTGGACCACACGGCGACCCCGACGCTGGAAGTGCGGAACCTTAGTTCCGGGAAGCTGCTGCACGACGTCAGCTTCTGCGTGCGTCCCGGAGAAATACTCGCCCTGGCCGGATTGATCGGAGCCGGTCGCAGCGACGCCGCGTTGACAATATTCGGTGCGGCAAAACGTAGTGGCGGCGAGATCATCATTGATGGGCAACCGATGGCATTGCGCACGCCGAATGAAGCGATGGCGGCCGGGATCGGTTTCGTGCCTGAGGATCGCAAAAGCCAGGGTTTGTTTCTCGGCCTGCCCGTCCGCGAGAACATGTCTTCCGCGTCTTTGTCGAGAATCAGTCGGATGTCTTTCGTGTCACAACGCCGCGATCGGGACCTTGCGCGCCAGTACGCGAAGCAACTCGGCCTTCGCGAGTCGGCAATCGAGGTAGCCGTTGGAACCCTTAGCGGGGGGAACCAACAAAAAGTTGTCCTGGCTCGATGGCTGGCGCGCCTCCCCAAACTCCTCATCCTCGATGAACCAACGCGCGGCGTAGACGTTGGTGCGAAGGCCGAGATTTACCAGCTGATCCGAAAGATCGCGGGCGAGGGTGTCGCGGTGCTGGTTATTTCCTCCGAGCTGACTGAGGTGTTGGGGATCGCTGACCGCATCCTCGTCATGAGGGAGGGCTACGGTGTCGGCGAACTCACCGCCGCTGACGCAACCGAGAAACGCGTAATGGCAATGGCAACAGGAGTACAGGAGGACGTTTCATGACCATCAATGGAGAGACCGTGAAGCAAGGAACACAGGGTGCGACAGCCCACGGATCCGCTGTGCCCGTGGCAGCCCAGACATCATTGAAGCACAAGATTCGCGATCGGCTGTGGAAGATCGTCACAGCCCGAGAGTCCACCCTCGGCGGGGTCGTCATCCTCCTCGTTGTTTACCTGTCATGGGCTTCGCCGTACTTCTTCACGGCGGGCAACCTGACAGTCGTCGGGCGGCAGATCGGTCTTGCGCTGATCATCAGTGTGGGCATGACCTTCGTCATTCTGATCGGGGGGATTGACCTTTCTGTAGGCTCCGTGGTGGCGCTGGTGAGCGTTCTAATCGGCGAATTCATGGTCAACCTGGGCATTTCGCCGATAGTGGCAGTCATTCTCGCCCTCGTTGGGGGCGCGCTCGTCGGGCTGGTGAACGGCTCCATCAACGCATTCATGGGCATCCCGTCTTTCGTGGTGACGCTGGGCATGCTCGCTGTGGCCCGCGGCCTGTCTCTGGGCATCACAAGCGGATCCACAATCAGTGGGTTTCCCTCAGAATTCCTATTCATCGGACAGGGGGCCTACCTCGGCATTCCCATCCCCGTTTGGGTCGCCGCAGTAGTGGCGGTCGCGGCACATTTCGTGCTCACCCGCACCACGTTCGGTCGTCATGTCTACTTCGTCGGTTCGAATGAGGAAGCGGCCAAACTGTCCGGCATCCGAGTGCGCCGAGTGAAAGTCTCGGTCTTCGTAATCGCGTCTACCCTCGCGGCCGTCTCGGGCATCCTGGAAACCGCGCGATTGAGCGTAGGCCAGCCGGCTGCAGGAAACGGTTACGAACTGCTGGCGATTGGGGCAGCGGTCATCGGTGGCGCAAGCCTCTTCGGTGGGGTCGGAGGGGTGCTTGGCACAGCGCTGGGAACCTCTCTGCTCCTGCTCATCCAGAACGCGCTCATTCTCTTGGGCATCTCGGCCTATTGGCAGCAGGTCTTCAGCGGGGTGATCATTGTCGGCGCCGTTGCCCTGAACATGTGGCGCAAACAACGTAACTAACATGCGAAAACACGCACGCGCGTCGTTTGACGCGCGCAACACGGCAACACAAAAGGAGCAATCATGAAGGTAGTTATCACTGGCGCCCACGGCAAGGTGGGGCGCGCCGCCACTCAAGCGCTGCTCGACGCAGGGCACGAGGTCCTCGCCACGGACCTGACCCGTCCAGGCTTTGAACGTCGAGAAGAAGGAA
Organism: Cryobacterium sp. TMT4-10; assembly: GCF_004403275.1. Classification (NCBI taxonomy): domain Bacteria; kingdom Bacillati; phylum Actinomycetota; class Actinomycetes; order Micrococcales; family Microbacteriaceae; genus Cryobacterium; species Cryobacterium sp. TMT4-10. The sequence goes on along the minus strand of NZ_SOGU01000099.1, from coordinate 2,699 downwards.
CCGCCCGCTATCAGATGGCGGATCTCACAGATGCCGGTGAGGCCTTCGCAGTCATACGTGGAGCGGACGCCGTCGTACACGTCGCCGCCATTCCAGAACCCACCGGAAACCCTGCCCATGTCGTGTTCCGGACGAACCTGATGGCGACCTTCAATGTTCTCGAAGCCGCCGTGCGGTTCGGGGTCAAACGCTTCGTGAACATTTCGAGTGAAACCGTCCCGGGGTTCTTCTTCCCTGAGCGGCCCTTCCTGCCCGAATACGCGCCCGTAGATGAGGCACACCCCGTTCACCCGCAGGATCCATACGCACTGTCCAAAACCTTCGGTGAGCAGCTGATGAATGCGGCCGTGGAGCGCTCCGACATTCGTTGCATCTCGCTGCGCCCGAGCTGGGTCCAGAATGAAGACAACTACGAGCAGAACCTCGGCCCGCAGGTTCGCGACGCATCCGTGCTGAGCCCCAACTTGTGGAGCTACATCGACGCCTACGACCTTGCCGACGCTATTGTGCTGGCCACCGAGTCCGAACTGCCTGGGCACGAGGTCTTCTACATCGCGTCACCCGATAACGTCGGCGGACGAAACTTCGGGGAGATCCTTCACACCTACTACGGCGACAAGATTGAACTGCACGCGACGGACCGTCCAGACGCCTCCGGGATCTCCAGCGCGAAGGCGCAGCGGATGCTTGGATGGACGCCGAAGCGATCCTGGCGCGACTACCTCGACACCGACGGCAAGGCCCTGCCGCGCGCCTGAGAGCCGTTCACGACGCCGTCGCGGGCGGGGCCGGATGACCGCCCCGCTCGCCGACGCCCATCGCCTCGTGCAGGTCGGCCACATAGTCGACGAGAGAACAGGAAGAACCAATGAGACGCAACAACGGAACTTTGAATGCACAGCTGTCGCGAGTGATATCCGAATGCGGGCACACAGACTCGATTGTCGTGGCGGACGCCGGCCTTCCAATTCCCGCATCAGTGGAACGAATCGACCTTGCGTATCGAGCCGGATCGCCAGCCTTCCTCGACGTACTCGAGACGGTTCTGTCGGAGTTCGTAGTCGAGAAAGCCCTCGTTTCGCTTGAGATGATCGAGAACAGCCCCGACATGCTGAGAGCCATCCAGCAACGGCTGAACGACGCGGGCGTCTCGGTTGAATTTGTGCCTCATGTCGACTTCAAACAGAAGACTCACCGGGCTCGCGCAGTCGTGCGCTCAGGCGAGTTCACGCCCTACTCCAACATCCTCTTATATTCAGGAGCTCCTTTCTAAGGGATCACATGATTCAGTTGATGCACGCCTCCAGGTCCGTCGGTGGCGCGCGTCGCTGAACGCCCCAGGTTCAGGCAGACTCACCGAACGAATACTGCAGAGGCCCAGGGGTGACAGTGCCAACTTCGTCTCAACAAGCGTGCCCAACAAGTGATCATTTCGTTCGATCGCAAGCCAAATGATCCGTGACGGCATCCCTGCATCTGTCCGGCGGCGAGGCGCCCAGAGGATTATTTGGCAGAGCGCAGAGGATGTTCGCAAAAGCACCGAAAAACTGGCCAGTGATTCAGCGGCCTGTGAGTTATAGGAACAACCCGCCACGGAAAACCCCCTGCAGCCCGTTATTTGATTGGGAGGCAGGGGGTTTTTCTTGCCGGGATTGACCCAGTGAGGAGTTCTTCCGCCCGTGAACAGATGCGCAATCATGGGTACGCTCGATGAGGTGCGTTTTGCGGAACTAGTTGACGTGCCGCTCGGCGGGCAATGTCCCGTCGCGCTCAGCTCGAACGTGAAGGAAACACCGTGTCTGATCACGCAAGAATCAAGGGCCACACCGTGACCCGCACCGTGCACATCGAGGCCTCGCGCCCCAGCGTCTGGAAGGCGCTGACCGACCCCGAGGTGATGGTCAAGTGGTTCGGAGACGGTGTGGGGTTCGCCGCGCTCGAGCCCGGTGCTACTGGCAGCATCGACTGGGATGACTACGGCAGCTTCCCGATTAAAATCACCGAGGTGGTGCCCGACGCCTCGTTCGGCTTCCGTTGGTCGGGAATCCCCGCCGAAGAGCTCGACGAGTACGCGACGCACGTGCGCTTTACCATCGCCGATGCTGGTACCGGGACGGATGTCACGGTGATCGAATCGGGCTTCGACACACTTCCCGGCGGCACCCTCTACCGTCGCGAGCGTCTTGAGCAGAACCGAGAGGGCTGGGACGTCGAACTCGACGAGCTCGCGCTCCTGCTCGAGGGTGGCACCCCGTAGTTCACAATTACGGGGGAGTCGCTCGACGAGTTGGCGGCCGGTAGCAAGCTATTTGGCAGAGCGAAGAGGATGTGCGCGAAAGTGCCGAATAACTGCCCAGTGATTCAGCGGCCTGTGAGTTGCCCGTATGGGGTAACTCGCTCGCTGTGCCACGCAACGTTGCTGTCCCAAGCAGACACTTGGGGTTTTGCTTTTATCAACGCACGCTCAGGCGAGGATTGACGCCTCGATGGGTCTGCGCGCTGCAACAGGATTCTCCGCTCAAGAGCGAAGGTGTCGAAGGTAGCAATTCCGAGCGCCAATGGAAGCGCGGTCAGTCATCCCCGACTGAGCCGCAACGCCTGCGGAAGATGTCAACCTATGTGAGTCAGTTTCCTTAGGCGGTCATTGAGTTCGTTCCTTCCTTTTCGGGTTCGTTGATCCACGTCGTCGTCGGGAATGT
>NZ_SOGU01000098.1:0-29331 GCF_004403275.1 Cryobacterium sp. TMT4-10 | reverse complement strand
CGGCGGCCGCGCCGGTCGCCCCGGCGGCGGTCTGTGCCGCCCCGGCGGCGAGCGTCCGGCTCGAGGCCGGGAGCGGGTCGAGCTGGGTTTTCAGGCCGGTGGTGAGGGCGCGGCCGGTGGCGAGTCCGCCGTCGACCGGGTCGAGCTGGGCGAGCACGGCATCGATCTGCGCGGCGCTGAGGCCGTCATCCGTGAGTCGCGCTCGGATGGCGTCGCGGGCGTCGACCAGGGAGCCGGCCGCGCCGGCGAGCACCGAGTCCGCCTGGTCGGCGGCCGCGGCCAGCGCGGGGGAGCCGTCCGCCAGTTTCTCCGTGCCCGCGGCGACCGCGGTGCTGCCGTCGGCGACCTGGCCGGTTCCGGTGGCCAGCGAGTCGAGCCCGCTGGCGAGCCCGGCGGCTCCGTCGGAGACCTGGCCGGCGCCGGCGGCCACCTGACCCGTGCCGGTCGCGAGGCTGCCGATCCCGGTCGCGAGTGCGCTCGCCCCGTCGAAGACCTGGCCGGTGGCGGTGGCGAGCCGGCCCGTGCCCGTGGCGAGCGTGCCGGTTCCGGTGGCGAGCTGCGCGGCGCCATCGGCGAGGCTGGTGCTCCCGGTGCCGGCGGAGGCGATGCCATCCGTCACCTTGCCGGCCCCGTCGGCGGCCGTGCCCAGGCTCGAGCGCACGTCGGAGAGGCCGATCAGGAGCCGGTCGGCGGCCTCCTTGTTGACCTTGGCGACGATGGCCTCGCGGATGGTCTGCGCCGCCTGGCTGCCGATGGTGGAGGCGAGGTAACTGTTGGTGTCGTTCGTGGTCAGCCTGATGGTGGCCCGGGTGGGGGTCTCGCCGGCCGACGAGGCGATCGACTCGGAAAAGTTCCGGGGGATGGTGACGCTGAAGTCGTAGGTCGCGTCGGCGACGCCCGCTTTGCCGGCGGCGGCGGAGACCTGGTGCCACCCGAAGGTGCCGTCGTCGATCAGCTGGGTGGCCACCTCGTGGCCGTAATTGTGCTCCGCGCCGTCGACCTGGGCGCCCGTGTCGGAGACGATCAGGGCGACCGGCACGCGGTCGAGGCCGGCGTACGGGTCCTGGTTGGCCCACAGGTAGAGGCCGCCGTAGAGCACGGGCACGAGCAGGAGGGCGAGCAGGGCGATGCGCGACATCACGGTGGCGGTCAGCCGGGCGAGTTCGGCCCTGACCATGGCGAGGATCTTCATCGGGCGTCGGCTCCGGCGTGGGCGTGGGTGAGTGCGGGGTTCGCGGCGGGAGTGCCGGGCCCGCTCGGAACGATGGAGACGGCCTCGCCGGAGGTCGTCACGACCAGGTCGGGGTCGAGGGCCGCGATCGCGTGCGCGGACGCGTCCCCGGCGATGACGAGAACGGCATACCCGCGGGCGCTGAGCCCGTTCGTGACCGTCCACCAGCCCAGCGGGTCGCCGCCGTGCCGGTCGGGAGAGCAGATCACGAGGCCCTCGACCCCGTCGCGCAGCACGGCGAGTTCGGTCAGCAGACGGATGCGCGCATCCGGTTCCAGATCGGCCATGCTCGAGCGGGCCTCGTCGGCCAGACCGAACGCGGCCAGCATCCGGGCCACGGCACGGCGGTGGCCGATCCGCCCGGCGAACATGAGCTCCTCGGCCACGACCTCGGCCACCGTGATGTCCGCGGCCGGCTCGCAGACGCCGGGGGCGTCGACGAGGGCGACCAGGCTGCGGATCGCGCCGTAATCGGTGCGGTCGTCGACGGTGACCGTGCCGGAGTCCGGGCGCATCCGGCCGGAGGCGATCAGGCCCAGCACGGTCGGGCGGCGTTCCGTCTCGGCCCGGGCCAGTGTGACCGTTCCGGTGTGGAACTCGAGGGAGGTGAGGGGGAGGGCGGCCCGGTTCGGACCCTTCGAGACCTCGCTGAGGGTGACGCGCATGCTGGAGCCTTCGTGTTCGGGGGAAGGTTCCTCAGGCTAACTGACTAGTCAGTACAAAAGCAACCCGGGGGGAGAGGATCACCCCGTCGTCACAGGCTGTGACCGGTCTGCGCGAGCCGAGCACCGGAGCCATCGACTCTAGACTGTGGGTCTCGGGTGCCGTTCTCGCGCTCCTGCTGGTCGGCTCGATCGCGAAAGGAACTCCCATGGCACGTGCCACCGGAACGAAGCGCGCCATCCTGGACGCCACGCTGGAACTGGCCGCGACCAAGGGCATCAGCGGCACCACGATGGACGAGGTCGCCGAGCGGGCGGGGGTGGCCAAGGGCAGCCTGTACTACAACTTCAGCTCGAAGGACCGACTGTTCGAGGAACTGCTGCTGGAGGGGGTCGGTGCGCTCGCCGAGATCCTCCGGGCGGCCCGCGGTGACCTGCGGGGGCGGGCGGCCATCGAGGCGCTCGTCGGGGCCCTGCTCGACCGGATCGCATCCAACCCTGCGCTGGCGAAGCTGATGGCCTCGGAGATCTTCCGCACCGACCGCACCTGGCAGAAGTCGCTGTTCGCGCTGCGGCACGAGGCCCTCACGGTCTTCGCCGAGGCGATCGCCGAGGCGAAACCGGAGTCGAGAGACCACGGCACGTGCGGCCTGATGGCGTCGAGTGTGTTCGGCGCGGTGCTGATGGCCGGCCTCGAGTGGCTGGTCTTCGAGCCCGAACGCCCCCGCGACGAGGTGGCCGCCGCGATCCTCGACTCCCTCTCCGGTGGGCTCCTCGGCGGGGATCGGCCCGCACCGCGTTAGGATCGAGTGTGACCGGCGACAACTTGATTGAGCAGCCCGAGACCCTTCTTCCCGCGGAACCGGAGGTGATCGAGGCTCTGCGGCGAACCACCGGCGAGGAGCTGGCAAGCGTCGTGGCGCAGCATCCGAAGTCCTCCCTGGCCTGGGCCGTGCTCGCGGACGCCACCCACCTGGAAGGTCGCACGCTGGAGGCGTACGCCTACGCCCGCGTCGGCTACCACCGCGGCCTCGACGCGCTGCGCAAGGCCGGCTGGCACGGGCACGGCCCGGTGCGCTGGACGCACGAACCCAACCGCGGTGTGCTGCGCGCGCTCTACGCGCTGCGCCGCGCCGCCGGCGAAATCGGTGAGCAGGACGAGTTCGACCGCCTGACTATTTTCCTGAACGACTCCGATCCGACCGCGATCAGCCGCATCGACCAGCAGACCATCACGCCGGACGGCTACCGAGCCACCGACCCGGCCCCGCCCACCGAGGCGTTCTTTATCCGAGGAGAAAACTAAATGCCAGCGATCGTTCTGATCGGCGCCCAGTGGGGCGACGAGGGCAAGGGCAAGGCAACCGACCTCCTCGGCAGCCGCGTCGACTACGTGGTGAAGTTCAACGGCGGTAACAATGCCGGCCACACCGTCGTCATCGGCACCGAGAAGTACGCGCTGCACCTGCTGCCCTCCGGCATCCTGACCGCCGGTGTCACCCCGATCATCGCCAACGGCGTGGTCGTCGACATCGAGGTGCTCTTCGAGGAGCTCGACGCGCTGATCTCCCGCGGCGTCGACGTGTCCCGGCTCAAGGTGAGCGCCAACGCGCACATTATCACCCAGTACCACCGCACGGTCGACAAGGTCACCGAACGTTTCCTCGGCAAGCGCCAGATCGGCACCACCGGCCGCGGAATCGGTCCCACCTATGCCGACAAGATCAACCGCGTCGGCATCCGCGTGCAGGACCTGTTCGACGAGAACATCCTGCGCCAGAAGGTCGAGGGCGCCCTCGCCCAGAAGAACCACCTGCTGGTCAAGGTCTACAACCGCCGCGCGATCTCGGTCGACGAGATCGTGGAAGACCTGCTCAGCTACGCCGAGCGGCTGCGCCCGATGGTCGCCGACACAGCGCTGCTGCTGCACGAGGCCCTCACCGAGGGCAAGACCGTGCTGTTCGAGGGCGGCCAGGCCACGATGCTGGATGTCGACCACGGCACCTACCCGTTCGTCACCTCCTCGAACGCGACCTCCGGCGGCGCGGTCACCGGATCGGGCATCGGCCCGAACCGGATCGACCGGATCATCGCCGTCGTCAAGGCCTACACGACCCGCGTCGGCGCCGGCCCGTTCCCGACCGAGCTGTTCGACGAGTCCGGCGAGTTCCTGCGCGCCAACGGCTTCGAGTTCGGCACCACCACCGGTCGCCCGCGCCGCTGCGGCTGGTACGACGCCCCCGTCGCCCGCTACACCGCCCGCATCAACGGGGTGACCGACTTCGTCCTGACCAAGCTGGACGTGCTCACCGGTCTCGACGTCATCCCGGTCTGCGTCGCCTACAGCGTCGACGGCGTGCGTTTCGACGAGGTGCCCGTGTCGCAGTCGGACTTCCACCACGCGAAGCCCATCTTCGAGAACTTCCCCGGCTGGACCGAGGACATCACCGGCGCGCGCACCTTCGAAGACCTGCCGCGGAACGCGCAGGCCTACGTGCTCGCCCTCGAAGGGATGAGCGGCGCGCGCATCTCGGCGATCGGCGTCGGACCGGGTCGAGACGCGATCATCTCGCGGCACGATCTCGTCGACTGATGTAGTTCGTACTTGTCCCGAGCGCTTCCCGTTCCCTTCTGTGCTTTTCCGTTCGCTTCTGTGGCCGTTCCGGTCGAGAGTGCCCGCTCCGGCGGTCACTCTCGACCGGAACGGCCACTGTCGTTGCCAGGGGTGCTCTCCGCGGCCGGTGCGGCCAGTGCGGTTTCGGCCGCGCGGCGGGCCTGCGGTTTCGGGCGCGCGGCGGGCGGGTCGCGTGCCCGGGAAAGCCGCACCGACCGCAGCCCGGCCCCTGACGAATTCGACGGAGATTTTGCTGCCCGGAGCCGGGAAACGGCCCGAGGCATCCGTTTTCGTGAAAATCTCCGTCGAATTCGTTCGCGACGATCTGACTGCTGCCGTTCATTCGGCGGCAACCTGGCGCTGCCACAGTGTCGGAATGACTGCCGAACGACCTCAGAGCATCGCCATCGTGGGCCACTTCGTGCGGCTCGAACCCCTCACCCGAGCGCTGCTGCCGGAGCTGCGTGACGCGATCGCGCATCCGCTCGTCTTTGAGGGCGGATTCGGCGGCGGACCGGGTGGATTGCGGGCCGGCCTCGGCGAGTTCGCCGGCTGGGCGGATGCCTACGTGCAGTGGGCAGGGCTGCCCTACGCGGTGCGCCTGCTGGGTGGTGCGCACGACGGTGACCTCGTGGGCATGTCCACGCTCGGCGACCTGCACCTGGCGAACGAGTCGGCCCACCTGGGATGGACCGCCTATAATCCCCGGGTCTGGGGCACCGCCGTCAACGCGGAAACGAAGCTGCTGCTGCTCGGGCTGGCCTTCGACCACGGTTTCGGGCGGGTGAAGATCCAGGCTGATGTGATGAACGTGCGGTCCTGCGCGGCCGTCGCGGGCGTCGGCGCCACGTATGAGGGGATCGTTCGCCGTGAGCGGCGCCGGGCGGACGGCAGCTGGCGGGACACCGTGGTGTTCTCGATCCTCGACAGCGAGTGGCCCCGGGTGCGAGCCGGGCTGCGGGCGAGGCTCGACGGGTACGGTGCACAGCCGGTCGAGTATCGGCAGCGGCCATTCGAAACGAGCGACGCGGCCTGACGGCGCGGTGCCGGTGCGGGCCGCGAGCCCCGCGCCTGCGTGGGGGCGGGCTCCGGGCTCCGGGCTCCGGGCTGCGTGCCCTGACGAATTCGACGGAGATTGTGCTGCCCGGAGCCGGAAACCGGCCGGCAGCATCCGTTTTCGTGAAAATCTCCGTCGAATTCGTTCGGTGCGGCAGAGGGATGGCGGGCGCGATCGGGTCGCTCCTGCCATTCCCCGGCGGGTTTCGGACGACGCGTTCCGCACCGGCACCCCGCGCCGGCCGGGCGCGATACAGTCGGCTGGTGAGAGACGCCCCCGCCGCCGCGAAGACCCTAGTCACCCTCCAGTTCCTGGGCATGGGTGTGGTCTGGGGATCCAGCTTCCTGTTCATGAAGATCGCCCTGGACGGCGTCACGTTCGGCCAGGTCGCCTGGTCCCGGCTGGTGCTGGGCGGGCTCACCCTCGGCCTGATCGTGCTGATCAGCCGGCCGCGGGTGGCCACCGGGCCGGTGCTGCCGCGCGAGAAGATCGTCTGGCTGCATTTTTTGGTGATCGCGATCACCGGATGCGTCGTGCCGCACCTTCTGTTCGCGTGGGCCGAGCAGTACGTGTCCTCGAGCCTGGCCAGCATCTACAACGCCGTCACCCCGATCATGACCGCGGTGATGGCGACGCTCGCGTTCCGGGTGGAGCGGCTCGCGCGAGCCCAGGTGGCGGGCATCCTCGTGGGGATCGCGGGGGTGGTCGTGATCATCGGGCCTTGGCGCTACGCGGCCCTGACCGGCGACCTCTGGGGCCAGCTGGCCTGCCTGGGCGCAGCGGTCTGCTACGGCTTCACCTTCGGGTACACCCGCCGGTTCCTCAGCGGGCGGCCGATCGCGGGCGCGACCTTCGCGTTCCTCAACATCGGGCTCGCCGGGGCGATCATGCTCGTGGCCACGCCGCTGGTGGCGTGGCATCCGGTGGCGCTGACCCTGCCGATCGTCGCCGGCCTGGTCGCCCTCGGGGCGCTCGGGACCGGAGTCGCCTACATCTGGAACATCAACGTGCTGCGCGCCTGGGGACCCACGAACGCGTCCACCGTGACCTACGTCACCCCGGTGGTCGGCGTGGTGCTCGGAGTGCTGGTACTCCGCGAGACGTTCTCCTGGCATGAACCGGTCGGCGCGGGGCTGGTGCTGCTCGGGATCCTGCTGACACAGCGGCGGCTGCGCCTGCCCCGGGCGCTGCCCCTGGCGCTGCGGGGGCGGCGGATGCGCGCCGAGGTCGACACTTCCGGTCCAGATCGACTGGCGCGCGAGGCTAATTCGACCTGAACTGTCGAACTCGGCGCGGACTGCGGGGGCGCGAGACGGCGCCGAACTCGACACTTCCGGTCGAGATCGTCCGGTGTACCGGACGACCGGAACGGGCGACCTCGGCGGGGGAGGCGAGCAGCGCACGAAACGGTATCGTCGAACCATGGCTGCACACGAGGAATTGCCCGCCGGCGCGGGTCAGGAAGCGATCGACGAGCTCGGCAGCATCCGTCAGAGCATCGACAACATTGACGCCGCGCTGATTCACCTGCTCGCGGAGCGCTTCAAGTTCACCCAGCAGGTGGGCCGGCTCAAGGCCACGCACGGCCTGCCGCCCGCCGACCCGGAGCGGGAGCTGTTGCAGATCCAACGGCTGCGAGGCCTGGCCGAGGAGGCCCGCCTCGACCCGGGGTTCGCCGAGAAGTTCCTGAACTTCATCATCGCCGAGGTCATCCACCACCACGAGAAGATCGCCGGCACCGAGTCGGCGAGCACCGGTGCGCCGCGCGCGGCCGGGTCCCCGGCGCAGGCGGGCACCCCCGCGACCCCGTCCGCCTCCGCATGAGCGCGCGGACGGAACGACTCCCCGGCCAGTCCGGCAAGACCTTCGTCATCACCGGCGCCAACGCGGGCTTGGGATACTTCGCCAGCGAGCAGCTCGCCGCGGCGGGCGCCCACGTCGTGCTCGCCTGCCGCAATCCGGCCAAAACGGATGCCGCCCTCGCGGCCATCCGCGGCCGGGTGCCGGGCGCATCTGTGTCGGCCGTGCCGCTCGATACCGCCGATCTCGCCTCGGTGCGCATCGCGTCGGCCGCGCTGCTCGAGTTGCCCCGCATCGACGGTCTCATCCTCAACGCCGGGATCGTGCACCCGCCGCGCACCCGCGAGGTGAGCCCCGACGGCCACGAACTCGTGTTCGCAACCAACTACCTGGGCCATGTCGCGCTCACGATGCAGGTGACGCCCGTGCTGCGGCGCACCCCGGGCAGCCGGGTCGTGGCGCTGGGATCGATGATCTCACGTCTGCTGGACTCCTCGCTCGACGACCTGGAACTGGAGCACGGCTATAACCGGTGGCGTGCCTACGCCCAGTCGAAGATCGCGATGCAGGTGTTCGGGTTCGAGCTGGACCGGCGGCTGCGCGCGGCCGGGGCGGGCGGCGCTGACGGGGTGCAGAGCCTCGTCGCGCACCCCGGTTACTCGATCTCGGGGCTGACGCCGGGCATCCGTGGGGTGAACGAACCCTCGCGGGTCAGCCGTTTCGCCGACATCCTGCAGGGCGTCGCCGCACAGGGCAAGGACGTCGGCGCGTGGCCGATCGTGCGTGCCGCCGTCGACCCGGCCGCCCGCGGCGGCGACTACTACGGCCCGCGCTATCTCACCCGGGGCGTCCCGAGCCTGCAGTCGCCGACGCGCACCTCGGTCAATCTCGCGGTCGCCGAGCGGCTCTGGTCGCGAACCGAGGCGATCCTCGGCGCCCCCTTCGCTCTCTAGCGGCCCCGCCTCCGGCCCCGCGTGCGCTCAAAACGCCGCCAAGCCAGGTGGGATAGCGGCGTTTTGAGCGCACGCACCGCCATAGGGGGCGTCAGGGGCGCCAACCGCGATCGAGAAGTGCGGTTCGGATCCGGGCGAGGATCGCTTGCGGGCGGTGGGATTTGTTGACACGGATGACCCGCCATCCTTCTTCCATGGGCTCGTCCAGGCGGTCGATGTCGCGGTGAAACTGTTTTTCGTCTTCGCGGTGCTGCCGTCCGTCGTACTCGATCAGGATCTTGTAGCGAACGTACGCAAGATCGCCCAGGGCCATGAAGGCGCCGTAGCGATTGAGGAGTGTCAGATTCACTTCCGGCTCCGGCAGGCCGGCCCGGACGATGAGGAGACGGAGCACTGTTTCCTTGGGAGAATCGGTGCGCGCACGCACCTGAGCCAGAGCCTCACGCAGGCGACGTGCACCGGGCAAGCCGGCCTGCCGTGCCACAGCCGACTGCAGCTCTGCCATCGTCGCCGGAGGCCGCTGGCGGCGCACGAGGGAGTCGCCCAGGATGATCAGTTCATCGAGGGTGAGAACGGTCGACAGTTGGACCCACGCGTCGACCTCTGACGCGACGGAGACATGTCCCACCGAGACGATGCGCACCCGGTCCAGGGGAATCAAATGCCCGCGCACACCCTTGCCGGTGCGGCGACTGGTCCGTACGCTCGTGCCGACGTCCACGAGTGACCTTTCGAGCAGCCGTGCGGGGAGCGGCAGCCCGTGGAGAAGCGCGGCCGTCGCGTGGCTGAAGAACTGATCTGCGGGCATCCGTACCGCGTAGTTGACGGCCTGGGTGCACACTGCGGCACGGATCCGGGCCCACCGGTCCGCGTCGCTGGTAGGAGCCGGAGCCTGGCTGGGGCCCGCGGGCGCGCGCACGCCGTGGAAGGGCCGCGCGAGGTCGCTGCGCCGCAGCCGCCCGGAATTGACCCCCAGCCGACGAGCGTCGGCTACGGAAAAAGGCCCGTCACCAAGCTCGGACGGCAACTCCGAAGGCGGTCTCATCGCACGATGATGCCACCCCGCCGTCGCCCGTCCTGCACTCTCTCCACAGGCATCCGTGGGTGCGCTGACCGGCAGCGCTTGCGTGCGCGCAAAGCGCCGCTTCCGCCCCGGCGATGGCGGTCAGTTGGCCGCACGCGGGGGACGGAGGAGAAGCGGAGGAGCGGAGGAGCGGAGGAGCGGAACCCTTACTGCGCGAAGCGGGAGGGGAGGGTGCTGCGGTGACGAGACTGCAGATCGGCCAGCGACACCGTGAACTGGCCCTGGATCTCCAGAGTCGACGAGGTCGAGTCGGTCACGCCGATGCGCAGCACGGGGTAGTTACGGCCCTCGCACAGGCCGAGGAACTTCACGTCGTCCTCGCGCGGAACCGACACGATCACGCGGCCGGCCGACTCCGAGAACAGGGCGACGGATGCGTCGATCCCGTCGCGCTCGCAGATGTCGCCGAGCCACACGCGGGCTCCGACCCCGAACCGGAGCACGGCTTCGGCCAGGGTCTGCGCGAGCCCGCCCGAGCTGAGGTCGTGCGCGCTGTCGATCAGGGCCTCGATCGAGGCCGCGTGCAGCAGCCCGGCGAGGGCGGCTTCGCCGGCCAGGTCGACCACGGGCGGGAGGCCGCCGAGGTGGTCGTGGATGACGCCGGCCCAGGCCGAGCCGTCGAGCTCCTCGCGGGTGACGCCGAGCAGGTAGATGTTGTGGCCGTCGTCCTGCCAGCCGCTGGGCACGCGGCGGGCGACGTCGTCGATCACGCCGAGCACGGCGACGACGGGGGTCGGGAAGATCGGCTGGTCGCCGGTCTGATTGTAGAAGGAGACGTTGCCGCCGGTGACCGGGATCTCGAGCGCCAGGCATCCGTCGGCCAGGCCGTCGACCGTCTTCGAGAACTGCCACATGACCTCGGGGTTCTCCGGCGAACCGAAGTTGAGGCAGTCGCTGATGCCGACCGGCACCGCGCCGGTGACGGCCACGTTGCGGTAGGCCTCGGCGAGGGCGAGCTGCGCGCCGCGGTACGGGTCGAGCTGGCAGTAGCGGCCGTTCGCGTCCGTGGCGATGACGAAGCCGAGGCCCGACTCCTCGTCGATGCGGATCATTCCCGCGTCGTCGGGGAACGAGAGGGCCGTGTTGCCCATCACGTAGCGGTCGTACTGGTCGGTGATCCAGCTCGGGTCGGCCAGGTTCGGCGAGCCGAGCAGGGCCAGGAACTGCTCGCGCAGCACCGCGGCATCCGTCGAACGGGGCAGCGCGCAGGCGGTGTCGGCCTGCAGCGCGTCGAGCCAGGTCGGGTAGGCGACCGGACGGTCGTAGACCGGGCCGTCGACGGCGACGGTGCGCGGATCGACGTTGACGATCTCTTCGCCGTGCCAGTCGATGATGAGGCGGCCGGAGTCGGTGACCTCGCCCAGCACGCTGGTCTCGACGTCCCATTTGGCGGTCACCGCGAGGAAGCTGGCGAGCTTCTCCGGGGTGACGACGGCCATCATCCGTTCCTGGCTCTCGCTCATCAGGATCTCTTCGGCCGTCAGGGTCGGGTCGCGCAGCAGCACCTTGTCGAGCTCGATGAACATGCCGCCGTCGCCGTTGGAGGCGAGCTCGCTGGTGGCGCAGGAGATGCCCGCGGCGCCCAGGTCCTGGATGCCCTCGACGAGCTTGTCGCGGTAGAGCTCGAGGCAGCACTCGATCAGCACCTTCTCCGCGAACGGGTCGCCGACCTGCACGGCGGGCCGCTTGGTGGGGCCGCCTTCGGAGAAGGTGTCCGAGGCGAGAATGGATGCCCCGCCGATGCCGTCGCCGCCGGTGCGGGCTCCGAAGAGCACCACCTGGTTGCCCGCGCCGGTGGCGTTGGCGAGGTGCAGGTCCTCGTGGCGCAGCACGCCCACGGAGAGCGCGTTGACGAGCGGGTTGCCCTGGTAGACCTTGTCGAACCAGGTCTCGCCGCCGATGTTGGGCAGGCCGAGGCAGTTGCCGTAGAAGGAGATGCCGGACACGACGCCGTGCACGACGCGGGCGGTGTCGGGGTCGTCGATGTCGCCGAAGCGGAGCGCGTCCATCACGGCGACCGGGCGCGCGCCCATCGAGATGATGTCGCGCACGATGCCGCCGACGCCGGTCGCGGCACCCTGGAACGGCTCGATGTAGGAGGGGTGGTTGTGCGATTCGATCTTGAACGTGACCGCCCAGCCCTCGCCGACATCCAGCACACCGGCGTTCTCGCCCATGCCGACCATGAGGTTCTTCTTCATGGCGGGGGAGACCTTCTCGCCGAACGAGCGCAGGTACTTCTTCGAGCTCTTGTAGGAGCAGTGCTCGCTCCACATCACCGAATACATGGCGAGCTCGCCGCTCGTGGGGCGGCGGCCGAGGATCTGGCGGATCTCCGCGTACTCGCCCGGGGTCAGCCCCAGCGCGTCGAACGGCTGCTCTTTCTCGGGCGTCGCAATCGCGTTCGCAACGGTGTCGGCAATGCCGCGGGAGGGTGTGGTGGTAACAGCGGTCACGAGGCGTTCTCCCAGGGATAGCGGATGCTTGACCCGTCGAGTCTACCCGCGCTCCGCGGCGCCGTGGCTGCGGTGTCCGCCGGGCGCCGGCTGCGCCCGGGCTGCGCCCTAGCTGCGGTCGGGCTGCGCGCCGGCTGCGCCCGGGGTGTGCCCTAGCTGCGCCCGGGGTGTGCCCTAGCTGCGGCCGCCGGGAGGGCCCAGCGTCAGCAGCACGGCCATGATCGCGGCAACAGCCACGACGAAACTGCTGATCAGCACGGCCGGACGGTTCAGCAGCCAGCGCAGCAGGGCACCCACCCAGGTGTGATCGCGCGGATCGTCCGTGGCGACGCGGCGCCAGTCGCCGTCGAGCCGGCCGGTGCGGTCCAGACGGATGTCGAACGGCACCGTCGCGTAGGGAACGATCGCCGTGATCACGGCGAGCACCATCAGCCGGATCGGCCAGCGCTGGTTCAGGCCCACCAGGACGGCGGTCAGGGCGTAGGTGATGAAGACGAAACCGTGCAGGGAGCCGAAGATCAGGAGCGGGGTGCCGCCGGCATCCGTCAGGTATTTGAGCACCATGCCGGTGATCAGGAGGGTCCAGGTCACGGCCTCGGCGATGGCGACGGTGCGGTAGAACAGGCGGGGAGACACGGGGAACACTCCTGGGGGGTGGGGAACGGGGTCGCCTCGATCTTCGCAGGATCGCGGGGCCCGGCGCATCCGCCGAAAGGATGACTCCGCAGATCGGCAAGCCAGGTCGTGTCGGCGTGGTCCGGCCCTATGCAGGCGAACGAACCCGGTGCACACTGCACCTTCATGAGCACATCGGGGAAGACACTGCAGATCGAGCTCGAAGACGTCGGGGGACGTCGTGGTGGGCAGGCGTGCTCACCATCCTGGCCTCACAGACGGGCAGCATGACCCTCCGCTCCGTCGGCCGGGTCGACGGCGAACGCCGGTACAAGAGCGACATGTTCTCGTCGACCCGCACGGTCGTGCCGACGCCGCCGGAAGAGGCCTTCGCACCCGGGACGACCAAAAGCCTGACGAAACTGCGGCGTGAGATCGAAGCGGATGGCTGGGTCGAGACCGGCCGCGGACCGCAGCCGTATGCGTTCACCTTCGTGCGGCCCGACGGCACGACAAGCGGACCGTGACCACGCGGGGCGCACGGGCCGGCCGCCCAGCCGGCTGTGCCAGTCTGGAGGAATGACGTACCTTCCCGCAGACACCCGTTACGACTCCATGCCCTACCGCCGCACGGGGCAGAGCGGCCTCAAACTGCCCGCGATCTCGCTCGGCCTCTGGCAGAACTTCGGCGGCACCGCGCCGCTGGAAACGCAGCGCGCCATCCTGCGCCGCGCCTTCGATCTGGGCGTCACCCACTTCGACCTGGCCAACAACTACGGCCCGCCCTACGGCAGCGCGGAGAGCAACTTCGGCGTGCACCTCGCGCGGGACTTCGCCCCGCACCGCGACGAACTCGTCATCTCCACCAAGGCCGGCTACGACATGTGGCCGGGGCCGTACGGCAACTTCGGCTCCCGCAAGTACCTGCTCTCAAGCCTCGACCAGTCCCTCGGCCGGATGGGCCTGGACCACGTCGACATCTTCTACTCCCACCGGGCCGACCCCGACACCCCGCTCGAGGAGACCATGGGCGCCTTGCACACGGCTGTCACGAGTGGCCGGGCCCTGTACGCCGGCATCTCGTCGTACTCGCCCGAGCGCACCCGCCAGGCGGCCGCGATCCTCGCCGAGATGGGCACACCGCTGCTGATCCACCAGCCCTCCTACTCGATGTTCAACCGCTGGGTCGAAGACGGACTGCTCGATACCCTCGACGACCTCGGCGTCGGCTGCATCGCTTTCTCCCCGCTGGCGCAGGGGCTGCTCACCGACCGGTACCTGAACGGGGTGCCGGAGGGCTCCCGCGCCTCGCAGGCCGGTTCGATGAGCCGCGACATGGTGAACGATGCGACGGTGGGGCGCATCCGTGCCCTGACCGAGATCGCGGATGCCCGCGGCCAGTCGCTCGCCCAGCTCGCCCTGTCCTGGGTGCTGCGGCGCGAAACCGTCACCTCGGCGCTCGTCGGCGCCTCCTCGGTTGCGCAGCTGGAGACCAACATCGCCGCCATCGACAACCTCGCGTTCACCGCGGGAGAGGTCACCGCGATCGACGAACACGCCGTCGACATGGGCATCAACCTGTGGGAGCCGTCCAGCGCCGTCTGATCCCGGCGCGCGCCGTCTGATCTCGCGCCGAGTTCGACGGTTCCGGTCGAGTTAGCCGGGTCTGCCGGACGAACTCGACCGGAAGTGTCGAACTCGACGGATGCCGCGGGTGTAGAGGCGCCCGCGCGGACGCACAGGCGTGCGGACGCGCAGGACGCGACGGGCTCGCGGGGGCGGCAACCCCGCGGCGCAGCAGCGGGCAGCCGGGTAAGCCGCCGGGAGCCCCGGACGACTTGCGAGAGTTCCCGTTCCGGTCGAGAGTGACCCTCGGAACGGGCACTCTCGACCGGAACGGGAACTCTCGGGTTGACGGATGCAGCGGCCGCACGACGCGAGAGCCGGCGTCGAGTAACGGCGCCGAGCGGATGCTGCTAGGCGGTGACGAGCATCCGTTTGATCACGGAGCTGAAGAAGGTGAGCCCGTCCGTGCCGCTGCGCATGGCGTCATCGGTGTCGGGGCCGAAGCCGGGCTCGACGGCGTGCTCGGGGTGCGGCATCAGGCCGACGACGTTGCCGCGCTTGTTGCTGATGCCGGCGATGTCGTTGAGGGACCCGTTCGGGTTCATGCCGACGTAGCGCACGACGACGCGCTCTTCGCCCTCGAGGCGCTCCAGCGTGTCGGCTGAGGCGGTGAATCCGCCCTCGCCGTTCTTGAGCGGGATGGTGATCTCCTGGCCGGCCGCGAAGCCGCCGGTCCAGTCGGTGAAGGTGTTCTCGACCCGCAGCTGCTGGTCGCGGCAGATGAACAGGCCGTGGTCGTTGCGGATCAGCCCGCCCTCGAGCAGGTGCGCCTCGGCGAGCATCTGGAAGCCGTTGCAGATGCCGAGTACGGGCATCCCCTTGTTGGCGGCGTCGATGACCTCGGCCATGATCGGCGAGAGGCTGGCGATGGCGCCACAGCGCAGGTAGTCGCCGTAGCTGAAGCCGCCGGGCAGCACCAGCGCGTCGACGCCGTGCAGGTCGTGCTCGCCGTGCCAGAGGGCGACGGCCTCGGCGCCGGCGAGGCGGATCGCGCGCTGCGCGTCGCGGTCGTCGAGCGAGCCGGGGAAGGTGACGACGCCGATGCGCATCAGTGCGTCTCTCCGGCGGGCGCCTCCAGCACGTGGATGCCAACGACATCCTCGATCACGGAGTTGGAGAGCACTGTGTCGGCCAGTTCCCGCACCTCGGCGAGAACGGCGTCATCGACGTGACCCTCGACGGTGATCTCGAACCGCTTGCCCAGGCGGACACTGGTGAAGCGGGTCTTGCCGAGGCGACCGAGGGCGCCGGCGACGGCCTTCCCCTGCGGGTCGAGCAGCTCGGCCTTGGGCATGACTTCTACGACGATTGTTGGCATGGCTCACTCCGGAGACGTCGGGGGGGTGGATTCCACGATTCTACAGGCCGACCCCCGCGCCGCCGCGCGAGCCGCCGAGACCGCCGGCGACGCTGCCGCCGAACCCGTTCGCGGGTGTCGCGCCGAGCCCGCTCTGCCCCAGCAGCACGCCCCGCAGCACGTCGCGGATCGCCGCGATGCCCTCGAACGTCTCGACGAAGCTGGTGCTGAGGGGGGACAGCCCGATCCGGAGGCCGTCGGGGGAGCGGAAATCGGGGATCACGTCGTGCTCCCACAAGATGCGGGTGACCTGGCCCATGGCCGGGTGGGTCACCGTGACGTGGCCGCCGCGGTGGGTGTGCTCGCGGGGCGAGGCGAGGGTGACGCCCAGCGGGGCCAGCCAGGCGTCGACGAGGGTGACCGCGAACTCGGTCAGCGCCACTGACTTCGCCCGCACCTGCTCGATGCCGGCCTCCTCGATCATCGCGATCGTGTCCTGCATGGCCAGCATCCCGACGATGGGCGGGGTTCCGCTCATGAAACGACGGATGCCGGCGGCCGGCACATACCCGGGGCCCATCGTGAAGACATCCTTCGTTCCCATCCAGCCCTGGATCGGCTGCGTGAGCACGTCCTGCAGGTCTCGGCGAACATAGCCGAACGCCGGGGCGCCCGGGCCTCCGTTGAGGTACTTGTAGGAGCAGCCGACGGCCAGGTCGACGTCGCAGAGGTCGAGTTCGACCGCCACGGAGCCGACCGAGTGGCTGAGATCCCAGAGCACGAGCCCGCCCACGGCGTGCACCACCTCGGTGATCTGGCGCATGTCGGCGAGGAAACCCGAGCGGTAGGCGACATGGCTCAGCAGCACGAGGGCGGTCTGCGGGCCCACCGCCTGCCGCACCTGCTCGACCGTGACACCGCTGGCGGGATCGGAGTGGATCCAGTGCAGGGTGAGGCCGCGTTCGGCGGCGATGCCCTCGAGCAGGTAGCGGTCGGTCGGGAAGTTGTCGGTGTCGAGCACGATCTCGGTGCGCACCGGGTCGACGTCGATGCGGCGGTAGTCCACCGCGGCGCGAGCCAGCTTGTAGAGCAGCACGGTGGTGGAATCGCCCACGAAGACCTGGCCGGGGCCCGCGCCGAGCGCGGCGCGGCCGAGGTCGTCGCCGATCTTCAGGGGCAGGTCCATCCACTCCTCGTCCCAGCCGCGGATCAGTCGGGTGCCCCAGTCGTGGGTGAGGAAATCGGCGATGCGGGCCACGCTGGCCCGGGTCGGCCGGCCGAGGGAGTTGCCGTCGAGGTAGGCGAACGGGTTCGGGGACGCATCGGCCGTGGACCCTGTCTCGATCCCGACGAACTGCCGCCGGTAGTGGCCGAGGCCGTCGATGCGGTCCATCCGGCGGGCGAAGGCGAGGTGGGCGTCCTGGCCGCCGAGTCCGAGGGACGAGCTGTCGGTGCTGGGTGTCATCTGGATTCCTCGAGTTCGAGCGGATCGGTGCGCCGTGCTGGCAGTATCCCACCCGCGCGGGGTGGCCCGCCACGGGTGCCGCCCGGGTGGGCACTGAGCCTACAGGCCCGGGTGGGCTGCCCCGCCGACGGACCGTTCCGGTCGAGAGTGGCCGTTCCGCCGGTCACTCTCGACCGGAACGGGCTCGGTGACATCGGTGGCTTCGATGGGCTTCGGTGGCTTCGGCGGCTTCGGCGGCATCGGCGGCCCGCGCGGTGCACAGCCAGGCGCTGAAGGCGGCCGGGTCGTCGGGGCGCTCGCCGCGCAGCAGGGTGACGAGGCGGCCGGGGTCGGCCGGCGCCGGACCGTGTCGCTCGGGACCGGGCCGTCCCGGGGCGCGCAGCACGTTCCGAAAACGACCGAGGTGCTCGGCCGTCAGCGCGCGGATCACGTCGTCACCGGTCAGCCCCGCAGCCAGCAGCGCGTCGATCTCCCGGCGGTTGAGCCCCACCGGCAGCGGTCCGTTGCCGAGGTCCGTGCCGTAGAGCACCTGGCCGCCCGCCCGGTGGAACCGGCGCAGATTGTCGACGGCTCGGTCGAAGTCGTCGTCGGGTTCGCCGTACCCGTGGATGTCGAGGGTGCTGATCCACGTCATCCGGCCGGCCATGGCCGCGAGCAGGGCGTCGTCCAACCGCTCGGTGAACGGCGTGTGCGCCAGCGCGTCCACCCCGCCGCGGAAGGCCCGGAGGGCCTGCCCGGCCCCCTCGGCGTGGGCCGCGACCGGCATCTCGTGCTCGTGGGCGCGGGCGACGATGGCCGAGAGCAGACCGTCGGACAGCACCGGCCCGGCCGCCGAGTTGAGCGTGACCTTGATCACGGATGCCCCGAGCACGAGTTGGGCGTCGACGACGACCGCGGCATCCGTCGCCCGGGCCACCAAACGGATGCTGCCGGCTGGCGCCCAGGACCGCCCGCTCGGGTAGCCGCCCGGCGCGGCCAGAAACTGTCCCGCGAACACGGCCTCCGGCAGCCCCGCTCGCCCTTCCGCCGAGTTCGCCGCTTGCGGTCGAGTTCGACTGGCACGCGGGTCGAACTCGACCGGAACCGGCGAACTCGGCGAGCCCTGCGGCTCCTGCGGCTCCCCGGACTCGCGCGAACCCGGCGACTCCGGCCCGCTCGGGGTCCAGCCGCCCAAGTCGAGCACCCGCGCGATCCCGCCCGCGGTGAGCGGGGCCGGGTCGATCAGCGCCAGGTGCACGTGAGCGTCCAGGAAGCCGGGGAGCACGGTCGCGGCGGCCGGCCCGCGGGGCGCGGCCCGGGTCATCCGTGCCTCACGTTCCGAGCTCGGTGCGCACGGCGAAGAGCTCGGGGAAGAAGGTCAGCTCGAGCGCCTTCTGCAGGAAGGCGGCGCCGCTCGACCCGCCGGTGCCGGTTTTCATGCCGATGATGCGTTGCACGGTCTTGAGGTGGCGGAAGCGCCAGAGCTGGAAGTTGTCCTCGAGGTCGACGAGTTCTTCGCAGGCCTCGTAGGCGCCCCAGTGCTCGGTGGAGTTCTCGTAGATGCCGCGGAACGTCGTGACGAGTTCCGGATGCAGCACCCAGGCCTCGGTGACGTCCCGCTCCAGCACGGCGGCGGGGATGGAGAAGCCCTGGCGGTGCAGGTAGCGCAGGAACTCGTCGTAGATGCTCGGAGCCGCGAGCATCTCGGACAGGTGCGCGTGCGCATCCGGGTCGCTCTCGAACACGCTGAGCATGCGCCGGTTCTTGTTGCCGAGCGCGAACTCGACGGCCCGGTATTGGTAGGACTGGAAGCCGGAGGAGTTTCCCAGGAAGTGCCGGAACTCGGCGTACTCGCTCGGGGTGAGGGTGGCCAGCACCGACCACTGCTCGGTCAGGGTGCGCTGGATGTGCTTGACCCGGGCGATGCACTTGAGCGCCGGGGCGATCTGGTCCCGGCGCAGGAACGCGGTCGCGGCGCGCAGCTCGTGCAGCACCAGCTTGAGCCAGAGCTCGGTCGTCTGGTGCTGGATGATGAAGAGCAGCTCGTCGTGGTGCTCGGGGGTGCTGACCGGCTTCTGGGCGCCCAGCAGGGTGTCCAGGTCCAGATAGGAGCCGTAGCTCATCCGTTCCCGGAAATCGGTGACGATCTCGGGGTCGAACTCCCGGGTGTTCTTTTCGACCGGCATGGTGCTCCGTTCCGTTCGTGGGCTGACTGCATTCTGGGGGACTGCCCGGACAGGCGCAACATCTCGGCACCCGACCGAGGGTCGTGGAGGAATCCCTCCGCGACGCCAAGGTTCGGGTCCTAGAATCAACTCCATGACTTCGTCCGAATCGACCCCGCAGGACGGGGCCCAGCCGAGACGGCGAGATGCCCGACAGAACCGTGAACGTCTGATCGTCGAGGCTCGGGCGCTGATCGCCGTGAACGGCGTCGACGCGTCCCTGGAGGAAATCGCCCGCCGCGCCGACGTGGGCGTGGCCACGCTCTACCGCAACTTCCCGACCCGCGACGACCTGGTGCGGGCCCTGCACGATCTCGCTCTGGCCGAACTGGCCACCGTGCGTGACGAGATCGCCGCCGCCCCCACGGCCTGGGCCGGCATCGTCGTCTACACCGAGCGCGTCGCGGAATGGCTCGTCGCCGACCCGTCGCTCCCACCCATCCTCAGGCGGATGGAGACGATCGACCCGAGCGTCGGCAAGGGCACCGCGTTCCAGGGCGTCATCACCTCCCTGGTCGCGCAGGCGAAGAAGGACGGCGACCTTCGGCCGGACGTAGACGCCGTCGACCTGGCCGTGCTGGTCACAATGGTGGGCTCGCTGGGCCTGCTCGGCGGCGCCTACAGCGGCCAGTGGCGGCGGCAACTGTCCGTCGTCCTCGACGGACTGCGCTCGCCCGACCGCGACCGGCCCAGGCTGCCGGGGCGTCCGCTGCGGTCGCGCGAATTCCAGGCGGCCGTGCACGGCCTGTCCCGGCGGGCCACCCGCGCTGCGTCGCGCGGCAACGCGGCCGGACCGTCCGGACCGGCTGGATCCGCCGGACCGGCCGGGCCCGGGGCCTAGATGAAGGCCGCGACCGTCTACGACGTCGCCGCCCATGCGGGGGTGTCGATCGCGACGGTCTCACGGGTGCTCCGTCGTCCGGGTGATGTACGCGCATCCACCAGGGCCCGCGTGCTGGCATCGGTGCAGGAGCTGGGCTACGTGCCGAGTGCCAGCGCCCGCAGCCTGGCCGCGCGCCGCACCGGCGTGCTCGGACTGTTCTTCCCGAGCATCGACGACGAGGAGAACCAGGCCGAGGCCGTCTTCGAGCAGGACACCCAGGTGCAGCTGGTCGTGGACATCCCCGACACCGGAGAGGTGCGCCCGCCGAACCTCTACTTCGACGAGGTGCTGCGCGGGAGCGAACGTGAGGCCTGGCGGCACGGCTTCGCCCTGATGGTCGGCGTCGGCCGCGGTTCGAACCCGGCCGCAATGGTCAACGACATCGCCGGCCGGGTCGACGGGATGGCGGTGCTCGCGCGCAGCGTTCCGGACGAACTGCTCGACCACGTCTCCCGGCGCATCCCGGTGGTGCTGATCGCCGGGCCGCGTCGCGGCGACGATTACGACCACGTCAGCGTGAGCAACACCGAGGGCATGCGCGCCCTGACGGGGCACCTGCTCGATCGGCACGGGGTGAGGGACCCGGTGTACGTCGCAGGTCCGGCGGACTCGCCCGACGACGCCGAGCGGCACCTGGGCTTCCGGCAGGCCCTCGAGGCGGCCGGCATCGACCCGGCCGCGCTGCCGGTGCTGCGCGGCAACTTCTCCCGGGTGCAGGCGCGAGCCGTCGCCGAGGAACTCCTCGCGGCCGGGACGCTGCCGCGGGCACTGGTCTGCGGCAACGACCAGATGGCCCTGGGCCTGCTGGACGTGTTCGGCCCGGCGGGCGTGCGAGTGCCCGTGGACGTGATCGTGACCGGGTTCGACGGGATCGACGCCGGCCGCCTCTCGACCCCGCGCCTGACCACGGTGCACCAGCCGATGGGGGACCTGGGCCGCGCCGCGGTGAGGGCCATGCTCAGCCGGCTCGAGCACCCGGACCAGCCGCCGATCACCTCCCGCCTCCCCGTCAAGGTGCTGCTGCGGGAAAGTTCAGAGGGCGCGTCCGCCTGAGCCGGGATCCCGGGTGAGCCCTGGCCCGCGCGCCTTCGCCCACCTCGCCCGCCCGCGTGCCCGAACCCCAGCCGCGGGCGTGAACCAATTCGACGGAGATTTTGCCGGAATCAGGCTGAAACAGCCCGATTCCGGGTTTTTGGAGCAGTATCTCCGTCGAATTGGTTAGGGGCCGGGGGAAGCGGGGCGGGGGCCGCCGGAGGGCGCGGGGATTCGGGCGTCCGGGCATCCGTTTGCGCGTCTCAACAGCACAATGGATATTTTTCTTGCGTCCAGCGAATGTAAGCGCATACAGTAGAGGCATCGCCTCAGGTATTCCCGTTCGGTAGCGATACCGGCCTCGCTGCCGTATAGGTCAACGACGACACAAAGGATTTCAAGAGCAATGAAGCAATTGAGAGGGCACATCCTACGAATGGCCTTCGCCGTGGTGGGCGTGACCGCACTGCTGGCTACCAGCGCGTGCAGCATGAACGTCAAAAATCAAGCGAGCGGCCCCAGCGACGGGTCCCTGCTCGTCGCGGCCGACAACGGCTCTCCCACGTTCGAGAAGAACTTCAACCCGTTCTCCACGAGCAAGCGCGTCGCCACCACCTATATGTACGAACCGCTGCGGGTCACCAACACGCTCGACGGCACCGCGACCCCGTTCCTCGCCACCGGCAACACCCTGCCGGACGCCAAGACCGTCGTCTACGACATCCGTACCGGTGTGAAGTGGTCCGACGGCACGGCCTTCACCCCGGCCGACGTGCTCTACACGTTCAACCTCGTCAAGGCGACTCCCGCCCTCGACACCTGGGGCGTCTGGCAGCACATCGAGAGCCTCGAGGTCGTCGGCGACACCGTCGTCTTCCACCTCAAGACGGAGGATGTTCCCGCCGCCTCCATCATCGACCAGCAGCTGATCGTTCCCGAGCACATCTGGAAAGACGTGAAGGACCCGGTCACCTGGAAGAACGAGAAGCCCGTCACCACCGGCCCGTTCGTGCTGGACACCTTCACCGCCAACCAGTACACGCTCAAGAAGAACGTGGACTACTGGCAGGCCGACAAGGTCGCCGTGGAGAAGCTCGTGCTCCCCGCCGCCAACAGCCAGCTCGACGTCGTCAAGAACGGCTACGACTGGGCCTACGCGTTCATCACGGATGTCGAGGGCACCTGGGTCAACGCCGACAAGCAGCACAACAAGTACTGGTTCCCCCCGGGCGGCACGATCACCCTGTCCCCGAACCTGACCAGGGCGCCGTACAACGACGTGAACTTCCGCCAGGGCCTGAGCCTGGCGCTCGACCGGGAGAAGATCGCCACGGATGCCGAACAGGGTTACGTGGATGCCGCCGGCCAGTCCGGACTCCTGCTCCCGAACCAGGAAGCGTGGCTGAACGCCGACCTTCCCAACGAAGGAGTCGTGGCGCAGGACAAGACGGCCGCACTGGCTGCCTTCGCGAAGGCCGGCTACACCCAGCAGGGCGACAAGATGGTCGACGCCAGCGGCACGCAGTTGAGCATCAACATCCTCACCGCCAACGGCTACACCGACTGGCTCCAGGGCCTGCAGACCGTGCAGTCCCAGCTCGGCGCGCTCGGCATCGACGTCAAGCTCAGCCAGCCGCAGCCGGCCGCCTACACCGAGGCGCTCAGCAAGGGTGACTTCGATATCGCCATGAACAGCTTCGGCGGCACCGGCAGCGTCTTCCAGGACATGAACACGCTCCTGAACAGCGAATTCGCCACCCCGATCGGCACCGGCACCACCGGCAACTACGGTCGCTTCAGCGACCCGAAGGTGGACGCCCTGCTGGCCCAGCTCAAGGCCTCGACCGACGAGACCGAACAGAAGGCCATCTCCGCCCAGCTGCAGACCGTGCTCTACGAGCAGCTGCCCGTGATCAGCATGTTCTACGGCGGTCTCTGGGGCCTCTCCAGCGACAAGAACTTCACCAACTGGCCCAGTGAGAAGAACGCCTACGCTCCGCCGAACACGTGGAACTCGACCCCGCTGCTCATCCTCACGAATCTGAAGAAGGCGAAGTAACCAACCATCGCCCCGCGAGCGCGGGTGGGTGCCCCTGGGGGGACTCGCCCGCGCTCCTCTCCCTGGTGCATTTCCCGGTTTGAAATGCCGACTCAGACTCGAAAGGAACGACCCGTGCGCTACACGCTGAGCAAGGTCGGCCTGCTGCTGCTCACCCTGTGGGCGGCCGTCACGCTGAACTTCCTCCTCCCGCGGCTCATGCCCGGCTCCCCGGCGGACGCCGCCATCGCCAAACTCGCCCAGAACGGCCCGGTCAGTCCCTCGACCCGCGCCGCCATCGAGGCCCAGCTGGGCGTGCCAACGGGCAGCGCCTGGGACCAGTACCTGCAATACCTGAACAATGTGGTGCACTTCGACTTCGGCGTCTCGTACACCTTCTTCCCGCAGAGCGTCGCGAGCCTCGTGGCAACCGCCTTGCCGTGGACGCTGGTGCTCGTCGGGTTCGTTACCATCGTCGCCTTCATCTTCGGCACCCTGCTCGGCGTCCTCGCCGCCTGGAAGCGTGGCAGCTGGCTCGACACCCTGCCCACCGTCGGCGGCACCTTCGCCAGCGCGTTCCCGTACTTCTGGACGGCCCTGCTGCTGCTCTTCTTCCTCGGCTATGTGGCGGGCTGGTTCCCGACCTCCGGGGCCTACAGCAGCTCGGCGACGCCCGACTTCTCGGTCGCGTTCCTGCTGGATGCGCTCTACCACTCGATCCTGCCGGCCACCACGATCCTGATCACCTCTCTCGGCGGCTGGATCCTGGGCATGCGCAGCACCATGATCAACACGCTCGGCGACGACTACGTCACCTTCGCGGAGGCGAACGGACTGCACCCGCGCACCGTCGCCATCCGTTATGCCGCCCGCAACGCCATCCTGCCCAACCTCACCTCGTTCGGGCTCGCGCTCGGCGGCGTCGTCGGCGGATCCCTGCTCGTGGAGCGCGTCTTCAACTATCCGGGGGTCGGCTACCTGCTCTACACGGCAGTGGTCAACCAGGACTTCCCCCTCATGCAGGCCCTGTTCCTGATCATCACGATCAGTGTGCTGCTGGCCAACTTCATAGTCGACATCCTGTACGGCATTCTCGACCCGAGGACGAGACGATGACCCCCACCAGAACGATCATCCCGCCCACGTCGATCGTGAAGACGATGTCGCCGGGCGACCACGCCGGCACGGCCAACCCGCTGCGCGTTCTCTGGCGGGCCTTCGCCACCATCTGGAGCGTGCCCAAGGCCCGGATCGGCGTGGCCATGCTCGGAGTCTTCGTGCTGGTCGCGATCTTCGCCCCGCTGCTGGCGCCCTACGCCGCGACCGACAACTCCTTCGGCCGCAGCGAGGACATGAGCGCCGCGCACTGGCTCGGCACCACCGCAGCCGGCCAGGATGTGCTGTCCCAGCTCATCTACGGTGCCCGCGTCTCCGTGTTCGTCGGCTTCGTCGCCGGCCTGCTGTCCACGATCATCGCGGTGCTGATCGGATTGAGCTGGGGCTACCTGAGGGGCTTCGCCGGTGAAGTGATCAACTTCATCGTCAACCTCTTCCTCGTCATCCCGGCCCTCCCGCTGATGATCGTCATCGCCGCCTACCTGCAAAACGGCGGCATCGGCATGATCGTGCTGGTCGTCGTGATCACCGGCTGGGCCTGGGGCGCCCGGGTGCTGCGCTCGCAGACCCAGTCCCTGCGCTCCCGCGACTTCGTCACGGCCGCCATCTTCAGCGGCGAGAGCCCGTCCCGGATCGTGTTCCGGGAGATCCTGCCCAACATGACCTCGCTCATCGTCGGCAGCTTCTTCGGGGCCTCGACCGCGGCGATCCTCGCCGAAGCGGGCCTGGAGTTCCTGGGCCTGGGCGACTCGACCACGGTCAGCTGGGGCACCATGCTCTTCTGGGCGCAGAACAGCAACGCCCTCCTGACCGGCCAGTGGGTGCTGCTCTTCGCCCCCGGCCTCTGCATCTCACTGCTGGCCACCTCCATGAGCCTGATCAACTTCGGCGTCGACGGGCTGAGCAATCCGCGCCTCCGAGAAGGAGCAAAACGATGAGTCTCGTCAGCGTGCAGGGCCTGTTCGTGGTCTACGAACCGCAGGGTGCCCTTCCGGTTCCCGCGGTGCGGAACGTCTCCTTCGACCTCGAGCAGGGCGACTTCGTCGGCCTGGTGGGCGAGTCCGGGTCGGGAAAATCGACCCTGGGCTTCGCCCTGACCGGCCTGTCCAAGCCGCCCGCGCGGGTCAGCGCCGGCAGCATCCTCTTCGACGGTGTCGACATCGCCGGCATGACACCGGCCCAGCTGCGCGTGCAGCGGCACGGCGGCTTCGCCATGGTGCTGCAGTCGGGGATGAACGCGCTGAACCCGGTGCGCAGCATCCGTGACCATTTCTTCGACATCTTCACCGCCCACGGCCACGTGTCCAAAATTGACCGCGAGGCTCGGGCGATCGAGCTGGTCGGCAAGGTCGAACTGCCCGCGAGCGTGCTCGACCGGTTCTCCGGCGAGCTGAGCGGCGGGATGCGCCAGCGCGTCTCGATCGCGCTGGCCCTCTCCCTGGAACCGCGCCTGATGGTCTTCGACGAGCCGACGACGGCCCTCGACGTGCTCGTGCAGCACGCCGTGATGGACACCATCCGGGAGCTGCAGAAGTCCGAGAAGTTCACGGCCGTGCTGATCAGCCACGACCTGGGCATGGTGCTCGAGGTGACCGAACGGGTGATGGTCATGCACGACGGGCTCGTCGTGGAGGACGCGCTCGCCGCCGAGATCCTGGCCGCGCCGCAGCATCCGTACACCCGGATGCTGCTCAGCCACTACGGCGATCCGCGTGCGGCCGTCGTGGAGGTGCCCGGGCTGGCGGCCCGCGGCGGGGACCGGGCAACGGATGTCGCGGTCGCCGCGGCCGGGAACGCCCCGGTCACCGTGACCGGCGACACGCTCGACACGCCCGCCGCGCCCGCTGCGCCGCCGGCTTCGACCGTGCGCCGCCGGGAAGGCCGCGCCGCCCGCGAAGCCATCGTGGTGACCAATGTGTCGAAGATCTACCAGCGGCCCAGCCGCGGCGAAGAGCCCGTCTGCGCGGTCAACAACGTGTCGTTCACCCTCGAACCCGGGGCGTCGATGGCGCTGGTGGGGGCGAGCGGCAGCGGCAAGAGCACCATCGCCAAGCTGATCACCGGGGTGGAGCGTCCGACCAGCGGCAGCATCACCTTCGGCGACCTGCAGATCGACACGATCAAGCGGCGGCAGCTCAAGCGGCTGCACACCGAGGTGCAGATGGTGTTCCAGGACCCGTACGCGGCGCTCAACCCGCTGCACACGGTGGAGTACATCCTGACCCGGCCGATCCTGAACTTCTCCAGGCTGCGCGGTCGCGACGCCCGGGCCCGCGTGCTCGAACTGCTCGAGACCGTGGGGCTGACCCCGGTCGAGCAGTTCGCCGCCCGGCTGCCGCACCAGCTCTCCGGCGGGCAGCGCCAGCGCGTGGTGATCGCCCGGGCGCTGGCCAGCGACCCGCAGGTGATCATCGCCGACGAGCCGGTCTCGATGCTCGACGTGTCGCTGCGGGCCGGGGTGCTCGCGCTGCTCGACAGCCTGCGCGAGACCTGGGGCGTGAGTATGCTCTACATCACTCACGACCTGCTCAGCGCCCGCCTGGTCACCGACCAGATCATGGTGCTCAACAGCGGGGCGGTGGTCGAGGAGGGCCGCACGGCCGACGTGCTGCAGAACCCGCAGGACGAGTACACCATCCGGCTGCTCGAGGCCATCCCGCACCCGACCGTGGGCGGGCTGGTGCAGTCGTGAGCGTCTTCCTCGAATCGTCGGATTTCTCCGCCGCCTCGGACGCCTTCGGCGAGTACGGCCTCGCCGGGGTGGGCCGGGACGGGGTCGGCCCGTTCGGCGCGCTCCCGGTGCCGCTGACGGATGCCGTCGCGCACCTGGGCCTGGACCTCCCGGTCGGACGCCTGACCGGGTTGCGCTCCCGGCCGGTGGGGCCCAGCCGCGGAACGGTGCTGCTCGTGCCGGGTTTCACCGGTTCGAAGGAGGACTTCGGCGGTTTCCTGCCCCTGCTCGCCGCCCACGGCTGGGACGCCTGGAGCTACAGCCAGCGCGGCCAGGCGGACTCCGCGGCGCCGGTCGGCGAAGAGAACTACACCCTCGAACTCTTCGCCCGGGACGCGGTCGCCGTGGCCGCCCTGATCGGCCGCGACGGTCCGGTACACCTGCTCGGGCACAGCTTCGGCGGTGTCGTGGCCCGGGCCGCGGCCATCCGGTCGCCCCGGAGCTTCTCCGACCTCACGCTGCTCTGCTCGGGCCCGCACGGCTGGGCCGGCCGGCTGGACCGGGAGGAGACGATCATCCGTTCCCGCGGTTCTGCGGCCTGGTGGGACGAGGACAATCCGCACACGGTCGGCCGGGCCGACGCGGAGCTCACCGCCGACGAGGCCTTCCGCCGGTTGCGGATGGGGCGCACCAGCGACGACAGCCTGCTCGGCGCGGCGGAGATCCTCTCCGACCCGACCGACACCACGGCCGAGCTGCTCGGGACCGGGCTCGACGTGCTGGTCGCGCACGGCGCCGACGACCCCGCCTGGCCGCAGGAGTGGCAGCGCACCATGGCTTCCCGGCTCGATGGCACCTACGAGATCATTCCGGACGCGGCACACTCGCCGCAACGGGAGAACCCGGTCGCGACCGCGGCCGTGCTCGACCGTTTCTGGTCCCGCCGCGTCGGCTAGGGCCATCCTCGTCGGGCCGCGTGGCTCATCCGTTCATCGTTTTTCACCGCAAGTGCAACAAGGAGTTATCGTGCTGAACTTTCCCAACGGCTTCCTCTGGGGTGCCGCCACGGCCGCCCACCAGATCGAGGGCAACAACGTCAACAACGACTGGTGGGTGAAGGAGCACGCCGTCGGCACGCAGATCGTCGAGCCCAGCGGCGACGCCATGGACAGCTACCACCGGTTCGGCGAAGATATGAAGCTACTCGCCGACGCCGGCCTGAACTCCTACCGGTTCAGCATCGAGTGGAGCCGGATCGAGCCGGAGCCCGGTTTCGTCTCCCGCGCCGAGATCGACCACTACCGACGGATGGTCGACACGGCCCTCGAGTGCGGGCTCAACCCGGTCGTCACCCTGATGCACTTCACCGTGCCGCAGTGGATGTTCGAGAAGGGCTTCTGGCGCAACCCCGACGCGCCAGAGCTGTTCGCCCGGTTCACCGAACTGACCCTGCCGATCGTGGCCGACGGCGTCGACTACGTCTGCACGATCAACGAGCCCAACATCGCGGCCATGCTCGCCGGCGGGGAGAGCGCCGCCAACCTGGTGGCCTTCGGCCTGCCGCGGCCCGACCTGCAGGTGGCCGACGCGCTGCTCGCGTCGCACAAGGCCTCCCGTGAGGTGCTCGCCTCGGTGCCCGGCCTGAAGTCCGGTTGGACCGTCGCGACCCAGGCGTTCCACTCCACCGGCGAGCCCGGAGCGGACGAGAAGCTGCGCGAATACGCCTACCCGAGCGACGACTGGTACCTGGAGAACGCGCGCGGCGACGACTTCATCGGCGTGCAGGCGTACACCCGCACGTTCGTTGGCCCGGACGGCCCCCTCCCGGTTCGGGACGACGTGGAGACCACGCTCACCGGCTGGGAGTTCTTCCCGCCGGCGCTCGAACTCGGCGTGCGCGCCGCCTGGGAGCTCAGCGGGCACGTGCCGGTCATGGTCACCGAGAACGGTATCGCCACCGCGGACGACACCCGCCGGATCGACTACACGGATGGCGCCCTCCGCGGCCTGCACGCCGCGATCGAGGACGGCATCGAGGTGCTGGGCTACCTGCACTGGAGCGCCCTGGACAACTACGAGTGGGCGAGCGGGTTCCGGCCCACGTTCGGGCTGATCGCGGTGGACCGCGAGACCTTCGTGCGCACGCCCAAGCCGAGCCTGGCCTGGCTCGGCGAGGTCGCCAGGCGCAACGGGCTCGTCTAGCCGCCCGGGCGCCGGCGCTGCTGCTGGCGCTGCTGGCGCTGCTGGCGCTGCTGGCGCTGCTGGTGGCGCTGCTGCTGGCCCGGGCGCGGGAGCGGCTGCCGCCGAGCGGGCCGCCTCAGGATGCCGAGAGTCGTCATTTCGGCCGAATGTCGCCGCCCCAGCGGGTCACGTCGGCACAAACGGCGAGTCTCGGCGGCATTTCTGCGCCGAGTTCGTCCGTTCCGGTCGAGTTCGCCTGGTGCGCCGGTCGATCTCGACCGGACGTGGCGACCTCGGCGGGCGCGGCGCGGGCGCGGCGCGGGCGCGGCGCGGGCGCGGCGCGGGC
>NZ_SOGU01000067.1:0-28582 GCF_004403275.1 Cryobacterium sp. TMT4-10 | reverse complement strand
GATAAAACAGGGCTGGTTCGATCACCGGATGCTCGACAGCACCGGGTGGCAGATCCGGATGGTCCGGGGCTCGCCCGAGGTGATGGCACCACCCTGGCTGGAGAGCGGACCGCGGAAGTGGCGCAAGACCACGAAATCGCGAATCCAGATGGCCGACGCCATCGAACATAAGAACATCACCCGCGACGACCAGTAGCCGGACACGTAGCGCGACGCCAGGAGGGCCGAGAAATCCGGCCATGGAAGTTGGAGAAGCACCGGGTTGGAGAAGCACCGGGATTGAGAGGCGCCACCTGGATACCGCGTGGGACGACATCCAGGTGGCGGGCTGGAACCGGCTGGAACCGGCTGGAACCGGCTGGAACCGGCTGGAACCGGCTTACTTGGCCGGTGGCACCCCGTAGGCCTCGGCACTGGCGAACTCGATTGCCACCCAGGGTTCCTCACCCACGACGTGGGCGTCGTGGCCTGGCGGGATCGTGTACGAGTCGCCGGCCGTGATGGTGGATCGAGTGCCGTCATCCAGCACCGTTTCGAGGGATCCGGAGACGCAGTAGCCCACGTGCGGCAGCCGGAAGGATTCCGTCTGCACCACCGGTTTGATGCACTCGGACCAGGACCAGCCTGGCTCCATGGTCATCCGTCCGATGGTGTACTCGCCCAGACGGTTGAGGTCCAGGTGGGTCTTCTCCGGAGTACGGCGCTCATCTGGAGCATCGAGGGGCTTGACCTGCAACTTGTTCATCGTGATAGATATCTCTTCCTCCTGCTTCTGGAGGGCCTGTTGACGAGGCTCAGGGCACGCGGCCCAGCGGGCGTGGACGGCCTGTAAGGATTCCAGAATAGTCACCCGGGAGAGAGATTTACAGGGGGTCGGGCCTAGGCTTCCATGTCGTCATGGGTGACGATCCGGCCCAGCTCGATGCCGCCATCCGGAAGCTGCCAGAAGTGCATCCGACGCGCGGCCGGAGTGTTCTGCTCGATCGAGACCCGCATGCAGCGGGCGCCGTCCCAGCGCAGCAGATGCGGATCGGCCGGACCTGCACCCTGGCGCAGAGCGTGCAGGTGCCGCCCGGTGAGGGTCTTCACCCGCCCGGTCAGCACGTCGACGGATGCCTTGAACGCCTTGGCCAGCTGGCCGTCGTCGAGCCCGGCCAGGGAGTCGGGGAACCGCTCTCCCAGCACGTAGCTGTGCGGCAACGGCCATTCCTCGCGGTCCGACTCCGGAACACGGTCGACCCAGGCGAGCAGGATTTCGTGGCGCACCCAGCCGGCCGGGTCCTCCCACTGCGCGCGCCGGGTTTCGTATTCGCTCGCCGCGACCGGGGTGGGCGCCGTGCGGCGGGATTCCCGCAGCATCCGTCTCTGGGCTCGCTGGTCATCGCGCAATTCCGCGACCGTGTGGCGCAGGGTCGCGAGCTCGACCAGGGCGTCGCGCAGCTGCAGCTGAGCCGACCGGGCCTGCTCACGCAGCTTGGCCAGGTCGGAGTCGGTGGCCCCGGCCTCAACCAACTGGGTCTCGAGCCGGGTGATGCGCGCCTTCGCCTCGGCAAGGGAGAGCTGCGTGGACTGCAACGCCGAATGCGGAGCGGGTGCGGGAGTGGGGGTGACACGGAAGGGGATCACAGTCGACGTCGTGGCCGGACGGCGCACGGCGTGCATGCGGCCCGGTCCCGGCGACGGGCGCGGCAGCGGGGCGCGGGCCTCGAGCAGATTCGCGAGGGCGAAGGCCTCGGCGCCGTCCGCTGGGCCGGCGTCTCCGGAGGCGGATCCGCCGGCGGCGATCCTGCCCGCGCAGACCGAGTCCGCGGGCGTGAACCCGGCCACGGCGGGCTCGACAACAGGAAGGGACTCGACCAGGTCGACCACCTGAGCGGTCGGCTCGTCCTCTTCGACCAGCGGCAGCAGCGGACGGTTCTCCTGCAGCCACGGCGGGCCGTTGCGCACCGCGCAGAGCGACGGCAGCACGGTCTCGTCGTCGTCGACGTCGCTCAGGCACAGGTGCAGGGCGCCGCTGGGCAGGTGGATCACCCGCGCGGCCACCACATCGCCCTCGGAGAGGAGCGCGTCGACCTTGTCGAGCGGGTTGGCCGAGATGTCGGCGCGGGTGATCGTGAACTGCAGGTGCGGGTGCAGCGCCAGCACGGCGCGCTGGGCACTGACCTTCTGCACGAGGGCGAGGGTGATGCTGCCGTGCGGGTAGCGATTGGCGATCGCGGTCGTGGTCGGCGGCTTGTTCTCCACATTGAGTCGATGGGTGGGCGCATCGAGCGCACCCCGGATGCGCTGCCCGGGCTTGAGGGTCCAGTCCAGCGGCACCGGCGGGTAGGTCAGCTCCTGCCAGACCGTGGCCATGCCGCCGCCGTCGAGCTCGACCAGGGCGCGCGAACCGCCGAGCATGAAGCCCTTGACGGTGCCGTCGACGGTGATGACGGATGCCGGGGCGAGCGCGAAGAGGCCGGCCTGGTGGGCGTGGGCGAGGGCATCCGTGACCAGCTGGTCGGTGGCGTGCTGGGGGTCGCCGTGGGTGAAGCGAAGCCTCGACCGGGACAGGGTCGCGAAGGCGTCGCCGACCGGATAGGAGCGACCGGCGCTGCCGTATACCTGGAATTGCGGTGGGAGCAGGTCGCCGAGCTGGCGGGTGAGTTCGCCGGTCTCGATCAGGAAGACCCGGGTGACGTCACCGATCTGGCTGGAGAGTTGCTCGATCCCGATTTCGGGCACGGCGGTGCCGAACGGCGACGACACGACAACCCACGGTCGATCGCGGCCTGAATCGTGCAGCCCGATCGCAAGTTGTTGCACCGCGACGCTGTTGTCCACGCGGGTATACACCACTGTCTCCCCTTCCAGCCTTCGTGACGGGCTGTGATTCGAGGGTACGCCTGCCGCCTGTGAGAATTGTCCGCTCGTGCACCTGGCGGACACCGAAACGGGCTTTCAGCGTTAGCGCGCGGTGTTGAAGTCAGTGCACGGTGTTAAAATCGGTGCGCGGTGTTGAACACGTCCGAACCGAAACGGGCCAGGCCCGGGGTCGCCGCGTAGCCCAGATACGGCAGCGAGAAGGTGTCCTCGATCGTCGCCAGCAGACTGTAATGGTTGTACGGCGTGTCGGATGACGTGCCGCCGGCGGTGAACGGAGAGAGCACCAGGGCGCCGACGCGCCCTCCCCCGGGACCCTCGATGCCGGGACGGGCGGCGTTGGGTCCGGGCACTTCGCCGCAGCACGCGCTGGAGTCGGATTTCGCGCTGTCCGACTCGTCGAAGGTGATCACCAGCAGGCCGTCGGCCGCGAACGCCGGCGAGGCGAGGATGCGCGGCACCCATTCCCGCAGCCAGGCGTCCGCGCTGGCCAAACCGCCCGGTTCGCCGTCGACGCACGGGTAGTCGTGGCCGTCATGGCAGAGGTTCGGGCTGATCATCGTCAGGTTCGCTGTCGTCGACGCTTGGGCCAGGTCGCCCTCGAGCTCGGTCAGGTCCACCACGTTCCGGGCGCAGTCGGGCGAGCCCGTGATCCTGGCGAAGTATACGAACGGGTTGTGGCGGGCCGCGTACATGTCCCCGGGCCGGGCACGCTGAGTGTCGTCGACCGCACCGGGCGACGGATGCCGGCACGCCTTGCCCATGTCCTCGAAATACCCCTTCCAGCGCAGGCCCGCGGTGCCCAGCTGGTCGGCGACCGTGGGCACCCCGGCCGGGTACACGCATCCGTCACCGACCGCCTGATCGAAGTCGGCCGTGCCCGTCTGAACGAAATTCGTGTAGGTGCCGCAGTCCGCCTGGGTCTGCGGGTTCGGCCCCTGCCCGGAAATCTGCGCGATGTAGTTGGGCAGCGAGTGGTGCGCCACCCCGAAGTACTGGGTGAGCAGCACCCCCTGGTCGCGCAGGGTGCCCGACAGATACGGGGCCGTCGAATCCGCACTCCAGGTGCGGTCGTACCCCTTGTTCTCGAGGTTGATCACGAAGACATGCTGCACGCCCGGCCGGGCCGACGGGGTGGATGTCGCGGGCGGGGTGGATGCCGCGGACGGGACAGGTGTCGCGAACGGGTTCGCCCCTGGCCAGAACACGGCGGCGGACGCGAGCGCGAGAAGGAACAGCCCGACGACGGCGCCGAGGAGCCAGCGGCGGCGCGGTGATCCCATGCGCTCATCATGCCCCGGAATCGCCGTTACCGGTGGCGACCCCCGTTGTACACATCCAGTCCGAACCGGTTGAGTCCCGGCGTCGCCGCGTACCCCAGGTACGGCAGGGCGAAGGTGTCCTCGATGCTGGCGAGGAGGCTGTAGTGGTTGTACGGCGTGGTGGAGGTCGTTCCCGCCGCCACGAACGGCGACAGCACCAGGGCGCCGACCCGGCCGCCGCCGAGCCCCGTGATGCCGGGCAGCGGGCTGTTGGGGCCGGGGCCCTCGCCGCAGCAGGCGGAGGAATCGGTTTGCGGGCTGTCCGACTCGTCGAAGGTGATGACCAGCACGCCGTCCCGCTTGAACGCCGGTGACGACGTGATCGCAGGGACCCACCGCTTCAACCACTCGTCGGCACTGGCCAGCCCGCCCGGCTGCCCGTCGACGCAGGGCGCGTCATGGCCGTCGTGGCACAGGTTCGGGGTGATCATCGAGAGGTTCGGCGTGGTGGCGGTCGACGCCAGATCGGCCGTCAGCGCATTCAGGTCCACATCGTTCCGAGCGCAGTCCGGCGAGCCGGTGATGCTGGCGAAGTACACGAACGGGTTGTGCCGGACCGCGTACTGGTCCCCCACGCGCGCCTTCTGCGTGTCGTCCACAGCACCGAGTGACGGGTGCCGGCAGGAGGACCCCATGTCTTCCATGTACCCCTTCCAGGTACGCCCCGAATCGGTCAGCTGGCCGGCGACGGTGGGAACGGCGGCCGGGTACACGCATCCGTTGCCCACGTATTGTCCCGGGCTGGTCGTGCCCGCACCCACGAACGGCGAATAGGTCTGGCAGTCGGCCTGGGTCTGCGGGTTCGGGCCCTGTCCCGAGATCTGGGCAATGTAGTTGGGCAGGGAATTGTGGGCGACGCCGAAGTACTGGGTCAGCAGCACGCCCTGGTTGCGCAGGGTTCCGGCCAGGTAGGGCGCAGCCGACGCCGGCCCCCAGGCGCTGTCGTAGCCCTTGTTCTCCAGGTTGATCACGAAGACGTGCCTGGCCCCGGGCAGGGCGCCGGTGCCGGTGCCGCCTCCGGTGCCTCCTCCAGCCGCGGCCCCCGACCGGGCCTCGGCCTCCGGTGGGTCGATCATCTGACCCAGGGTCGCCGTCGCCAGCAGGATCAGGGCCGCGGCGGCCATCCAGCGCAGCCCGAGAGGTCGACGGATGCCGGGTGCCCCGCGCGTCACGCTCATGGCAGCATCCACCCGTCCGCGAGCGCCTTGTCCCTCAGGGCCGGCCATTCTTCGACCGAGGGCGTTCCCACCGGCGCGCAGGGCGCACCGGCCACGAAGGGCGGAACCAGGTATTTCGGGGCGAGCAGGTTCGGGGGGCTGGTGAAGTCCAGGACCTCCGCGATGTTGCGCGCGGCCGTGTCCCGCGGCGTCAGCGGCGGCAGATTCCAGCGCCACTCGATGGCTTTCAGCACGGAGGTGTGGTCGTACGTCTCGTGCGCGACATGGCGGCGCCGGGCGCGCGGCGAGATCACGACGGCCGGCACCCGGAAGCCGCGCAGGGCGTTGCCGGGATCGGCATCCGGGGCCGTGACCGGGGCGACGTGGTCGAAGAAGCCGCCCCACTCGTCGTAGTTGATCACGAACAGGGTGCGTCCCCACGCCGGGCTCTTCGTGACGGCCGCGTAGACCTCGGCGAGGAAGAGCTCACCGGAACGGATGTCGGCGTGCGGGTGGTCGTCACCGGAGGTGCCGGAGCCTTCGTCGGAGAACCGGGGGTCGACGAAGGAGACCTCCGGCAGGTTTCCCGACGCGCAATCGGCCAGGAAGTCGGCGTACGGGTGTGAGATATCGAGGTACTTCGTGCCCCAGAGCGCGGTGAACGGGATGTCGCCGTAGTAGTACTTGCCGCGCAGTCCGGCGTCGGACAGCCGGTCCCAGATGGTGGGCAGCGTGCTCGTGACCGTGGAGTTGTGGGTGCGGTCGGTGGCCCCGGCGTGCTGGTAGAACCGGTTGGGGTACGTTTCGGCCATGGTGGCCGCGAAATACCGGTCGCAGACCGTCCAGTCCGGTCCGGCCTGGCGGAAGAAGTCCAGATCCGTTGAATCGTAGTAGCCGATCGCGAAGGCGTCGCTCTCGCCGGATCGCAACCAGCCGTCGCACTTGCCCGAGTTGAACTGGATGCGGCCGCCCTCGTACGAGTGGTCGGGGTCAGGGTGCCCGCAGCCCTGGAAGTCCCCCAGATGATGCGTGGCGCGCCGGACCCGGTAGCGGTCGGTGTAGGTCAGCCCGGCCTGTTTGCCGTCCGCCCCAGGCATCCAGCCGAGGAAATGGTCGAAGGAGCGGTTCTCCATCATGAGCACGATCACGTGGTCGATCCCGGAATCGGCCGGGGCTGGCAGGGTGGCGGTGACGCCCGGTTGCCGCGCGCTGCCGGGGTGCCCTGCCGCGCCGAATCCGGCGCCCTTCGCGGCGCCGGCCGCGCCGCCGGCGGCCATGGCCCCGGCCGCCATGGTGCCGACCGTGGTCAGAAATTGTCGTCGAGTCGCATCCATTTGATCGACTAGATCACGGGCAGGCGGCAGAAATGGACGTTCCGCCGTCTGTTCCGGAGCCCTTCCTCGGATGTTCGCGCGATGTTCACCCCCGCCTTCATCAGCGGAAGGTGAGGAGTTTCAGCCGCCGGTTCCCCCCAGCAGAGGCAGCACGGCGATGCCTGCCCCGAGGACGGCCAGCGCGGCGCGCAGGATCCAGTGCAGGCGACGGATGCCGGCCACGCGCATCCGTCCCGGGGCCGCGGCGTGTTCGGGCTCGTTCTCGTTCTCGTTCTCGTTCTCGGGCAGAGCGCGCCAGCTGCCGGGACTGTCGAGCAGGTCGGCCACCTCCTGCACCTCACCGGCCGTCAGCACGGGGTGCAGGTTGACCAGCCAGCGGCGCAGGTCGCCCGCGTCGATGACCTTGACCTGCTCGGGTTTCTCCATGATCACGAGCTGCTCGGGGTTGACGAAGGCGATCACGGGCTGAACGGGGGCGAGCAACGGCATCCGTGCCTGCACCAGTTCCGTGACCCGCTCGGCCGCGAACTCGGCAGCCCGCAGGTAGTGCACCTTCTCGCCGTCGACGGACATATCGTGCTTGCCGACCCGGACTTGCGTGCCGCCGTGGTGCTTCGTGCTGATCGTGAAGATGCCGCCGGGGCCGATCACGAGGTGGTCGGCGTTGGATTTTGCCGCGCTGACCACGGAGTGGAACACGGTCCATTCCGGCGGCAGCGTCGCCAGCAGTGAGCGCACCACGTTTGCTCCCTCGGCTCCGAAGTACCATGACGCACCGTCGGCGCCACGCGACGACCGGCCGAAGATTCGACCGAGCGGCGAACGCGGTGATGTGCGCGGTGATGTGCGCGGTGATGTGCGCGGTGATGTGCTTTCCCGCCGGCCCAGAAGCTGATCGTGAAGGGAGGGTGCCGCGAACGGCGGGCGCAGGGAGGCACTCTCCATCATCATCGCTCTCCCCCCCAGTACTGACTCGAATCTAGCGACTGGGCCCCGGCGCACAGCAGCCCCCGAGGGGGGGCCGTCTCACGGCAGTCTCCTGCCGAGGCTCGCCCTTTGCTCCGAGACTCGCCGATGCGGCGGCGACGGTGGGCATCCGTGGCGATTCTCGGGGCCATTCCGGGCCATGTGCGCAAGCCGTAGCCGCCCCGCCCCGACTCCGCAGCTGGGGGCGGCGCCATCGCTCCGGCCGTCGTGTCATCGGGACCGTGCGGTATCCCCCAGACTGGGGGGTGTGACTTTTTCCTGGGTGCCCCGTGTCGGAAACAAGACCTGGATCGCGGTCGCCGTGGCCGTCATGGTCGCCGTGGGCGCCGGTGCGGCCGGAATCGCGACGGCCGTCGGCAGCGATGACACGCGCCTGACCGACAACGAACTCGAACGCGCGAGCCGCGCCGCCCTCACCGTGATCGGGCCCGGCACCGTGACGGATGCCCAGCGCCGCCCGGCCGCCGCCACGCCATACGAAGTGGAGACCCGGCTCCCCAACGGGGTGGAGGTCACCGTCGAACTCGACGCCACATTCGCCGTCGTCTGGATGAGCACTCCCGGCTGGACGGGCGAGGGCGCATCCGCTCTCGCTCCCCGGGCGCTTACCCGGGCCGAACTCGCCAGCGTCGACCGCACGAGCTCCGAGCAGGCCGCCCTGGCCGAGGTCGGCAGCGGAACCGTGACCGACTTCCGGCAGAGCACCGCCCTCGACCACGCCTTCGAGGTCGAGGTCACCCTCGAGAACGGCACGGCACGCGTCGTCGAACTGACCGAGCGCAGCCAGGTCGTGCACGCCGGGCGGTCCGCCCTGCGCTGAGCCCGGGCGCCGGCCGGGTCTCCGTCCGCCGGTCCCGCGTCGCCGGACCGGGCATCCGTACGCCGAGTTCGCCTGTTCCGGTCGAGCATCCGTCGCCGAGTTCGCCTGTTCCGGTCGAGCATCCGTCGCCGAGTTCGCCTGTTCCGGTCGAGGTCGCCAGGCACACTTGGCGAACTCGACCGGAAGTGACGAACTCGGCGGATGTTGAGCACCGCGCGACTGTTCCGCGAGACCGCGAGGGCGAGGGCCAGGGCGCCCCGCGGGTGCCTGACGGTGGCATCCGAGAGACGGATGTCGCAGCATCCGTCGCCGAGTTCGCCTGTTCCGGTCGAGGTCGCCAGGCACACTTGGCGAACTCGACCGGAAGTGACGAACTCGGCGGATGTTGCCGGCTACGGCTGCGTCAGCGCACGAAGGTGTCCGACTGGTCGGCGTCCTCGGGCGCAGCATCCGTGGACGAGGCATCCGTCGACGCAGCATCCGTGTACGAGGCATCCGTCGACGCAGCATCCGTGTACGAGGCATCCGTCGACGCAGCATCCGTCGACGCAGCATCCGTGGACGAGGCATCCGTGGACGAGGCATCCGTGGACGAGGCATCCGTGGACGCGGCACCGACACCCAACCCACCGGCACCCGGCCCGGCAGCACCGCTCGGGACGATCCCGGCGCGACGCCGCGCCCACCGCACCAGAGGCGGAAGCACCAGGAACAGCACGATCACCGTGTACATGACCACGGCCACGGGCTCGCTGACGAGAGCCCCCGGGTCGCCGTTGCTGATCTGCAGCGCCCGCCGCAGCTGACGTTCCATCTGCGGTCCAAGGATGGCGCCGACGATGATCGGCAGCACCGGGAAGCCGTACCGCCGGGCGACGTAGCCGAGCGACCCGATCAGCAGCAGGATCACGATGTTGAGCGCCTTCAGCCCCGCGGCATACGCTCCGAGGGTCGCGAAGAACAGGATCCCGGCATAGAGGTAGGGCCGCGGGATGCGCAGCAGCTTCGCCCAGAACGGCGCGAGCGGCAGGTTCAGCAGCAGAAGCAGGGTGTTGCCGACGAACAGGCTCGCGATCAGGGTCCAGACCAGCACCGGTTCGGTCTTGAACAGGAGCGGCCCGGGGTGGATCCCGTACTGGTTGAACGCGGCGATCATCACCGCAGCCGTCGCCGTCGTCGGCAGGCCCAGGGTCAGCAGCGGCACGAGCGTGCCGGCCGCCGACGCGTTGTTCGCGGCCTCCGGACCGGCCACGCCCTCGATCGCGCCCTTGCCGAACTCCTCCGGATGCTTCGACAGCTTCTTCTCGACGACGTACGAGAGGAAGGTGGGAATCTCGGCCCCGCCGGCCGGAATGGCCCCGAATGGGAACCCGATCGCGGTGCCGCGCAGCCAGGGCTTCCAGCTGCGCCTCCAGTCCTCCTTGCCCATCCACGGCACGCCCACCGGGATGGTGACCGGCTTGCCGTGCCGCAGGTGGGCGGCGATCCAGAGCGCCTCGCCGATCGCGAAGAGCGCGACCGCGATCACGACCACGTCGATCCCGCCGGCCAGGAGCGGCTGCCCGAAGGTCAACCGGGGCTGCCCGGTGGTGGCGTCCATGCCGACCAGGCCGATGGCGAGCCCGATCATCAGCGACGACAGGCCACGGATGCGCGAGGTGCCGAGCACGGTGCTCACCGCGATGAACGCGAACACCATCATCGCGAAGTACGACGGGGCGCCGAGACTGATCGCGATCGACACGATGAACGGGGCCACGAACACGAGGGCAGCGGTGGCGATGGTGCCGGCCACGAACGAGCCGATCGCGGCCGTCGCGAGCGCCTGGGCGCCCCGGCCGGCCTTGGCCATCTTGTTGCCTTCGAGGGCCGTGACCACCGAGGAGGACTCCCCCGGCGTGTTGAGCAGGATCGAGGTGGTCGACCCGCCGTACATGCCGCCGTAGTAGATGCCGGCGAACATGATCAGCGACCCGGTCACGTCCAGCGCGTAGGTCAGGGGCAACAGCAGCGCCACCGTCATGGCCGGCCCGATGCCCGGAAGCACGCCGACGGCGGTGCCGAGCAGCACGCCGATCAGGGCGAAGAGCAGGTTCTGCAGGGTCAGCGCGTTCGCGAAGCCCTCCATCAACAGGGAGAGATTTTCCATCAGAGAATTCCCGTCAGCAGGCCGGCCGGCAGGGGAATGCCGAGGCCCAGTACGAAGCCGTAGAACGTGGCCACGGCGAGCGCGATGCCGATCAGCAGCCCCCAGACGTAGTGCCGGGAGCCGAGCAGAAGCGTCGAACCGTAGAAGAGGATGGCGCTGGTGATGACGAACCCGAGGGGTTCCATCGTG
Source organism: Cryobacterium sp. TMT4-10 (assembly GCF_004403275.1). Lineage (NCBI taxonomy): Bacteria > Bacillati > Actinomycetota > Actinomycetes > Micrococcales > Microbacteriaceae > Cryobacterium > Cryobacterium sp. TMT4-10. The sequence continues at coordinate 17,762 of NZ_SOGU01000067.1, read as the reverse complement.
AACGCGGCAGCCAGGATGAGCGCGCCCAGCCCGAGCAGCGTCGGCCAGTGCGCACCGGTGGTGAGGTCGATGTCCTCGCCCTCCTCGGGGTGCCCGTGGCCGCCGCGCAGCACGTTGACCGTGAGCGCGATCGCGCAGAGGGCCAGGCCCGCCGCGATCAGGAAGGGCACCACCTGCGGGCCCATCACCCCGGTGCTGACGGCGGTGTGACGGATGTTCGCCGCATCGACCGCTACGACCGCGGCGAGCGCCCCGAGCAGGGCGGCGACGCCCAGCTCGGAGCGACCGCGCATCAGGGTGCTCGGGGTGGTGACGCCGGTCACACCAATCCCAGGCTCGTGAGCGTGCTCGCGACCCGTTCGTCCTGCTCGGTCAGGAAGGTGGAGAATTTCGTGCCGGTGAGGAACGCATCCGTCCAGCCGTTGTCCTCGAGGACCTGGGCCCACTCGTCGCTGTCGTGCATCGCGGTGACGGCGCCGATCAGGCGGGCCTTCTCGGCTTTGGTCAGGCCGGGGGCCGCGAGCAGCCCGCGCCAGTTGGTGAAGACCAGGTCGACGCCCTCTTCCGTGAGCGTGGGCGCGTCGATCACCGGGACGCGCTTCGCGCTGGTGACGGCCAGCACGCGCAGCTCGCCCGACTTGACCTGCTCGAGGTATTCGCCGTAGCCGGAGGCCGCGAACTGGAGCTTGCCGCCCAGGATGGCCGGCAGCATCTCGCCGCCGCCGTCGTAGGCGACGTAGTTCACCGTGCTGGCCTCGATGCCGACGGCATCCGCGAGCTGCATCGGCAGCAGGTGGTCCGGGCCGCCGGGCGAGGAGCCGCCGCCGACCGCGAAGTTCGCCGGGTTGGCCTTCCACGCGGTGACCAGGTCGTCGAGTGTCGTGTACGGGGAGTTCGCGGGCACGAAGATGGCCCCGGCTTCTTCGATCAGGCGGGCGATCGGCTCGGCATCCGCGACCTTCGCATCGCCCTCATTCGTGTACGCGGCGCCGACGACGCCGAGGCCCATCACGAGCAGGAAGTTCGCGTTTCCCTTCTCGGTGAGCGTGCGGGCGAGGCCGATCGTGCCGCCGGCGCCGGCCAGGTTGGTGACCTCGGTGCCGGTGCTGATGCCGACCTCGTCCATGACCCGCACCGCGGCGCGGCCGGTCACGTCGTAGCCCGAGCCCGGCGCGTTGGGCACCATGACCTGCAGGTTCTGGAGCGGCTCGCTGTCGGTCGCGGCTGTGGAAGCCCCGCCCGTGACGCCGCAGGCGCTGAGCGCGAGCACCAGGGTTGAAGCCATCATGGTGCTGCCGATGAGACGCCGCGACATTGCTGGTTTTCTCATTGCGTTCCTCTGGTTCGTTGGCCGGCCTCATTGCCGACGGGTCCCATGGTGCGCAGGCACCCCCGGGCCGCCACAACTTATGGTGTTAGCGAACGTTGTGTAGCTTGTGTGCGGGTTTCCCTTCTCCCCCATTGTGCGCGACGATTCTCTAGGGCCGACGACGACCGAGTGGAGGGCACGTGCAGTCACCATCACCGCGCACGCCGCAGTCGACCCGGTCCCGGCTGACCCTCACCCGCCGGCTGCTGCTGTTCCAGCTCAGCCTGCTGGCGATCGTGCTCGTGGCCGTCACCGCCATCTCGCTCGAGCAGACCCGCCAGACCTTCGAATCGGGTCAGCAGCGGCGCATGCTGGCCGTGGCCGAATACTCGGCCGCGAACCCGCTGCTGCGCAGCATCCTCGCCGATGCGGCCCCTGACGTGTCTGCCGACGCCTCTTCCGTCGCCCCTGCCGACGCCTCCCCCGACGCGGACGCTCCGGCCGCCTCGCCGCCCGCCCGGCTCACCGCCCCCGTGGAGACCCTGCGCACCACGACCGGCGTCGACGAACTGATCGTGACGGATGCCGCCGGCCGCGTTCTCGCGTCGCCCGCCGACCCGAGGCTGCTGCGTACCGTGCTCGTGCTGGGCACTGCCCCGACCGGGTCGGACGGCGCGTGGGCCGGCCTGGCCCCGCTCGGCACCATCGACCACGTCGTCGCCCGGGTTCCCGTGCTCGACGACGCCGGCGAGCTGGTGGGCCACCTCGTGGCCGGGCGCCAGCTGCCGACCCTGGCGGGGCTGCTCGCCGCCGCCGCCCCGAACCTGCTCACCTACCTCAGCGTGGCCGGGGTGCTCGGCGCGGCCGGGTCGTGGTGGATGGCGGCCCGGGTCAAACGGCAGACCCTCGGCCTGGAACCGGAACAGATCGCCCGCCTGGTGGAGCACCGGGAGGCCATGCTGCACGGCATCCGTGAAGGCGTCGTGGCCGTGGACGCGGACGGCATCATCACCCTCGCCAACGACAGCGCCCGGATGCTGCTGGGACTACCCGACGACGCCCCGGGCCGGTCGATCCACGAGGTCGGGCTCGACGACGCGGCCGCCCGCGCCCTGCGCACGCACGGCGAGAACGACCGGGACACGCCCCTCGTCAACGGGGGCATGCTGCTCGTGCTCAATCAGACCACGATCCACCCGCCGCGGGCGAAACCCGAGGTGGTGACAACCCTGCGCGACCGCACCGAACTGGTCACCCTGCAGCGCGACCTGGGCAGCAGCCAGCAGGCCACCGACACCCTGCGCGCGCAGACCCACGAGTTCGCGAACCGGCTGCACACGATCTCGATGCTGATGCAGCTCGGGGACACCGACGCGGCCGTCGACTATATCGACGCGGTCACCCGCGACCGGTCGGACCTGGACCGGGACGTGCTCACCCGCCTGGCGGAGCCCGCCGTCGCCGCCCTGGTGATCGCGAAGACCTCGCTGGCCCGGGAGCGCGGCGCCGAGCTGACCCTGTCGGCCGCGTCCGCGCTGCCGCGGGTGGACCCGCGGCTCTCGACCGACCTGGTGACGGTGATCGGCAACCTGGTGGACAACGCGCTCGACGCGGTCACCGGAGCCGGGACGCGCAAGGTGGAGGTGGACATCCGGATGCTGGCGGCCGCCGTTCGGGTCACGGTGCGCGACACGGGACCCGGCGTCGAGTCGGGGCTGCTCGAGCGCGTGTTCGAGGCGGGCGTGACGTCGAAGCGGCCGGCGCCGGCCCGTTCCGTTGCTGAGATCGGGGCCGGGGCCGGAACCGGGGCCGAGTCCAGCGGGGCCGAGCACGGCTTCGGTCTGGCGATCGTTCGGCTGGTGGTCACCCGGCGCGGCGGCGAGGTGACGTACCGGCACGAGGACGGCACCGTGTTCACGGCCGTGCTGCCGGTTTCGTCGGCGCTTCCGGTACTGTCGGTGGAGCCGGGCCGACCCGCGGCCGCGCGGGAGGCGAACCATGTGTGACGTGCTGGTCGTCGACGACGACTTCATGGTGGCCCGGGCGCACGAGCGCGTCGTGCTGCAGCAGCCCGGCTTCCGGGTGGTGGGCGTGGCCCACTCCGGCGCCGAAGCGTTGCAGCTGATCACCGAGCTGCGGCCCTGCCTCGTGCTGCTGGACATCTACCTGCCCGATATGACCGGGCTGGACGTCATCCGCCGCGCCCGCGAGGCCGACCACGACGTCGACTTCCTCGTGCTGAGCGCAGCGCGCGAGGCCGAGACCATCGGCGCCGCCCTGCAGGGCGGGATCGTGAGCTACCTGCTGAAGCCGTTCAAGATCACCGAGCTGCAGTCGCGGCTGCACGGCTACGCCGAGCGTCGCCGCCTGCTCACCCGGCCCGGCCAGATCAGCCAGAGCGACCTCGACCAGGCCCTCGGCGCCACGGGGTCGGTGGCCGTGATCCCGCCGCTGCCGAAGGGACTCAGCAAGGAGACCGCGAGCCTGGTCGAGTACACGCTGGTCGACAGCGAGACGGATGTCGCGGCATCCGAGTGTGCGGAGACGCTGGGCCTGTCCCGGGTCGTCGCCCGCAAATACCTCGAGCATTTCGTGCACACCGGGCAGGCCGGCGTCACCCTGCGCTACGGCCAGGCCGGGCGGCCGCAGCGCCGCTACGGGTGGCTCGGTGTCAATCGTTAGCTCGGTATCAATCGTTAGCTTGCGCGGCCGATTCGGGCTGATTCACGCCGATTCGGTGATGACAAAGCCCCCTCGATCCGCGTAACGTGAGAAGCCGGGTGACCAGCGCTGTTCCCCGAGTACAACAATGATGTTGGACCCCGCACCAGCGGCTCCACCTGAGTGAGTTTCCTCGGGTGGCGCCGCGCGTCCGGTCCAACACGTGCGACCACTCGATGCCCCAGCGCTCGAAGCCCTAGCGCTCGAAGCCCTAGCGCTCGAAGCGTGCTACCGCTCGACGAGGATCCCGTCTTCGTCGCAGAAGACCGTGCGCCCGGGGGTGAAAGTCACGCCGCCGAACTCGACCACGGCATCCGTGACGCCCACGCCGGCCTTCGAGCTCTTGCGGGGGTTGCTGCCGAGGGCCTTGACCCCGAGTTGCATGGTGCCGATGGCGACCCGGTCGCGGATCGCGCCGTTGATCACGACGCCGGCCCAGCCGTTCTGCACCGCGAGGTCGGCGATCATGTCGCCCATCAGCGCGGTCTCGAGCGAGCCGCCGCCGTCGACCACGAGCACGGCGCCGTCCCCGGGCGTGGACAGCACCGATTTGACCAGGGCATTGTCCTGGAAGCAGGTCACGGTGCGAATCGGTCCGGTGAACCGGGCGCGGCCGCCGAGGTCCTGGAACTGGAGCGAGACGGACTGCAGTTCTTCTCCGCGTTCGTCGTACAGGTCGGCGGTCAACAGCATTGGTGTCCTCCAGTGGTGCGGTGGCTGGTGCGATGCTTGGTGCGGTGACTACTTCAGGCTAGCGGGCACGGATGACGCCGAGAGTCACCGAAAGGCCTGCCTGTGCTGCTGTGGCCATCATCTTTCCGGACGGACAGCCCCGCCAGCAGACGCATGCGGCGATTCCCACACCAAAATCCGCGGTCCGCGCCCCATTCGATAGTATTTTGGGAAAGGTTCGAAATACCTCAGGCCCATCGGCGGAGAAGATCTCGAGCGCACTCGGCACCGTCGCGGTCATTGGGGACCTCATCATGAAAGTAATAATCATCGGCGCCGGTCTGGCCGGCCTTACCGCCGCCTGGGAACTTCACAAGCTCGGCCACGAGACAACCATTCTCGAGGCTCGCAATCGGGTCGGCGGGCGCACCTGGTCCCAGAAACTGAGCAACGGGCAATTGACGGAGCGTGGGGGTGAATACGTCTTCCCGACCGAGTTCGAAATTCGGAGGCTCTCAGCCGAAGTGGGTGTCCCGGTCCTCACCCACAACGTGCGTTACGGGCGCCGGACAGTCGGCACCTCCCACGTCTCCTTCGCGGAACTCAATGAGACGTCCGCGAGGCTGTCGTCAACGCTGACGACCATGCTCAGCGACGGGCTCGACCGCGTTTCTGTTGATGACGTCTACAGTGCGACGCTGGGAGGAAACTTTCGCGCTAACCCCCTTTATTGTCGGATCAGGACTTCCCTTGCGGCAGATCCCGCCAGGATCAGTGCCGAAGCTGCGATTCTCCATGAGTCTTCGTCAGCCAACGGGTACGTCGAGGATGGGGGACGATTTCTCAACGGCAATCAGTCCCTGGCACTTGAACTCGCTCGCCGGCTTGCTCCCGCTGTGCGGCTGGAGTCTCCCGTTATCGGGGTCGACCAGAGCAGGACGGGTGTCCAGGTGACCCTGGCTGATGGCGGTTCGATCGACGCTGACGCAGCAGTCATCACCGTTCCTTTCCCGCTCCTCCGTTCGCTCGCGTTGGGATTCGATCTGAACCCGGCACAGCGGATTGCACTCGATCACCGCTTCATGGGGACCGCAGCCAAGCTCGGGGTTCCGCTGACAAGGGTCGATGGCGATTCAGCACTGCAGCACGGTGACCAGGCGTGGTGGTCATGGCGATCGATGTCGGCCGACGGGGAGAATCGCGTTCCCGCTCTTTCCTGCTTCGCTGGAGGCGAAGCGACGCTCCAGGCGCTCGAGACCGTGGCAGGTCCCCGAACCTGGCTCGCCGCTCTCCAGGAAATGCGTCCAGAACTGGTTCTCGACGGTGACCCCCTCCTCACCGACTGGACGAGCGATGAATGGGCTCAGGGCTCATATTCTGCCGCGTCTCTCGACTGGACAGCCGATGACATCGGCGCCTTCAAGTTGCCTTCCGGACGCGTGGCCATCGCGGGCGAACATACCGGGATAGCGCAATCGCTCAACGGCGCAGTGGAATCGGGCGTACGTGCGGCCGCTGCCCTGCGGCTGCTTTCCTAATTACGCCCCGAGATCGAAAGGGAATTCACCACGTGGAGACTGTCGACGTCGTTGTGGTCGGGGCCGGCTTCTCCGGCCTGATTGCCGCGCGAGAACTTGGGAACGCCGGCCTCACCGTGCTGGTGCTGGAGGCACGCGACCGGGTCGGTGGCCGCACCTGGACAGACCACAGGCTTGGACACGACCTGGAACTCGGCGGCACATGGGTGCACTGGGTCCAACCCCATACCTGGTCGGAAGTGACTCGCTATGGTCGACACGTCACCCGCAGCATTCGTCCCGAGGAGGCGTATTGGTTGGGCGCGGGCGATGCCCGCCGCAGTGGGACGCTGGAAAATTTCATGGCCCTGATCGCCGATGGTCAGGCCCGGCTGGTGTCAGATTCGCTCTCCGCGATCCCCCGTGCGGTCGACCCCACCAGTGGTGAGATCGCCTCTCTTGATTCCCTGTCACTGCAGGATCGCTTCGACTCGATCGCCCTCGACGACGAGGCTCGGTCGGCGAATGAGTCAGTCTGGGTGGGGCATATGAACGCCCCTCTCAACGAGGTCGGGCTCTCCGCCGCGCTCCGTTGGGTAAGCGCCAGCGGTGGACACTGGCCGCTGATGCACGAGGCCTCGGCGACGTACAGCGTGGTCGGCGGCATGTCTGCTTTCACCCAGGCGATTGCCGAGGATGTCCGCGGTGAGATCCGGTTGGGAACGACCGTTCGCTCGATCGATCACCAAGCCGACTTTGGGATTGTGACCTGTGAAGACGGCACCCAGGTCCGCGCGCGGCGGATCATCATGACACTCCCCATAAACGCCGTGCACAGCATCCGGATGTCCCCCGAACTCCCCGAAGCCTGGTCGGCGTCGAACCGTGAACGTGTGGGGTCCCAGGGCATCAAACTGTGGATTCGAGTTCGGGGCGCCGTCACACCATTCTTCGCATACGCCTCCCAGCGACACCCGATATCGGTATTGAAGAGCGAGTTCATCTCCGAAGACGAATCCGTCCTCATCGCGTTCGGCCCTGACCACACCATGATCGACGTCACCAGCATCGCCCAGGTTCAGGCAGCACTCGCAGTCTGGCGCGACGATCTCGAAGTGCTCGAGGTCGCCTCACATGATTGGATGAAGGACCCGCTTTCGCAGAACACCTGGATGGTGCACCGCCCCAATCAGTTGACCCGTCACCTTCGCGATCTCCAGACTCCGAGCGGCATCGTTCACTTTGCCGGCTGCGACACTGCGGATCTCTGGGGCGGCTTCATCGACGGTGCCATCGAAAGCGGCTTCCGGGAAGCTCGGCGGGTGGCTGCATCCCTCGCCCTGTAAAGGACAAGCGGCAGCCACCCACACCGGATGCCTGATCGCGGCCGTCAGGTAGTCGATTCCCCGAGTTCTCCCGAGTCCTGCAGGAGTACCCCGGATTCGACGTGCCACACCATCGTGGCTTTGCTCCCCTCAGCGAAGGACTCGCTCGAGTGCGATACCCGAACGGTACCGCTGCTGCCGTCCGGCAGAAGGACTTCGTATCGCCATCCCGATCCCAGATAGGTCACTCCCAGGACCCGAACATCAACCGATTGGAATGAGGCTGAGTCCGGACGGTACCCCTCCTGATACAGCACGATGTTCTCAGGACGGATCAGCACAGCCAGGTCGTCACCGACTCTGTCGCCAGGCACGGATATCTGATGTCCGGCGACGTCGACGGTTGTGCCTCCATCAACGGATCCCGCCCGCTTCCCGATGAGGACCGTCGATTCTCCGAGGAATCGACCGACGAAGAGGGTGTTCGGGCGTTCGTACAATTCGACCGAGCTGCCGACCTGTTCGATCTTTCCGTTATTGAAGACCGCGATCCGGTCAGACATTGACAGCGCTTCCTCTTGATCGTGTGTCACGTACACGAACGTCGAGCCCACTTCGCGGTGAATTCTCTTGATCTCTGCCTGGAGCCATTCACGCAACTTCTTGTCGAGTGCGCCGAGGGGTTCGTCCATGAGAAGCACTCGGGGACTGTAGACCAGAGCACGCGCAAGTGCGACCCGTTGCTGTTGCCCGCCCGAAAGCTCTGCGGGAGAACGATTGCCGTAGTCCCCCATCCGGACCATGTCCAGCACGTCCTTGACCATGGTTCGCTGACGGTCCTTGGGGATCTTGCGTCGCTTGAGGGGGTACGCGATGTTCTCCGCAACGGTCATGTGCGGGAAGAGCGCGTAGTTCTGGAAAACCATCCCAATGTCTCGCTTGTGGGCGGGCACCTTCGCCACGGGCTTGCCGTAGATGTGCAGGAGCCCCTCAGTCACGCTCGCGAAACCGGCGATCATGTTCAGCGTGGTCGTCTTGCCCGATCCGGACGGCCCCAGGAAAGTCATGAACTCTCCCGGTTCGACGATGAGGTCGATGTCATCGACAACGGCCTTCTCGCCGTAGCGCTTCGTCACGTTGCGCAGGCTGATGCCGGCGTGGTTGATGGTGCTGATCGCTTGAGTGTCGAGATTGAGCTCACGGAGGATCTGGTCGGGTGAGGGTGCGGTCCCGGCAATTTCATTCGAGGTCATGCGGAAACCGACTTTCTCTTACGACTGGCGAATTGCGCGGAAAGCATGATGATCACGGATGTGAACATGGCTATCACGGCTACCGCAGCCACGGTGGGGTCATTGGTTTGGGTGACGCTGTAGTAGATCTTCACCGGCAGCGTCTGCAGCTGAGGACTCTGGATGAACAGAGACAGAATGATCTCATCGAAGGAGGTGACAAAGGCGAACAGGGCCCCGGCCGTGACTCCCGGCATGATCAGCGGCAACGTGATGCTGAAGAAGGTTTGCAGCCGTCCCGCTCCGAGGCTCGCCGACGCCTCTTCGAGTCGTGGATCGACGCCCTGCAGTGAAGCCATCACGTTGATGATCACGAGTGGCAATGCGACCACGGTGTGAGCGAGAACGAAGCCCGGCAGTGTCCCCAGGAGATTGAATCGGAGAAAGAGCGAGTAGAGCCCAACGGCAATCACGATGCCAGGAACGATGAGTGGGGTGAGGAAGAAGTTCTCCAATAACGCCTTACCCCGGAACCGAACCTTCGAGAGGCCGATCGATGCCATTACCCCCACTGTGGTGGCAACGATCATGGTGACGATCGCCACTTGCAGTGAGGCGCCGAGGGCCCGGAGCCATGAGGCGTCTGTGAAAAAGTTCTCGTACCACCGAAGGGAGAATCCCTTGGGCGGGAAGTTGAATGAACTGGCCGAGTTGAACGACATCGGAATAATGACCAACGTGGGCAGAACCAGCCAGGCGATGATCAGAATCGCGATAGCGCCGAGCACCCTCCGCAGCATCATTTCTCGACCCCCGGGAACATGCTTGCACCCTTCGACAGCCGGCCGACCACAACGAGAATGAGGACGGTGGCTGCGAGCAGGAAGATCCCCAGCGCGGTGCCCTGACCCCACATGAGGAAGACGCTGATCTGCTGGTACATCAGGGCCGATATCATGATCTCCTTCGACGACCCGAGCAACGACGGAATGATGTAGAAGCCCAGCCCGAGGATGAACACCGTGATCGAACCGGCGAAGATTCCTGGGCGGGACAAGGGCAGGTAGACAGTGAAGAATGCGGTGATCGGCCTCGCACCGAGATTCGACGCCGCAGGCAACAGACGCTTGTCGATTTTGGACATCGCCGAGTACAGCGGCAGCACCATGAAGGGAAGCAACACCTGACTCATCGCCAAAGCGACACCGAAAGTACTTCTGATCAGCGGCAGTGGTCCGATGCCGAACGCGGTCTCGAGGAATCCGTTAATCGGTCCGGTGTCCTGCAGCAGCACCATCCAGGCAAGCGTGCGGACGAGAATGCTGGTCCAGAGTGGAAGCATCACGAACAGTTGGAGCAGATTCCGGGTGCGATCGCCCACGATCGTCATCAGGTACGCATACGGGTACGCGAGGAGCACGCACACCACGGTAACCAGAAGCGCGGTGCCGAAGGTGCGCACGGTCACCGTGATATTCGTCTCGGTGGTGAAGAGCCAGACATAGTTCTGCAGGCCCAGCCGAGGGTCGGTGATGCTCCGGATGAAGACGTCGACAAGTGGTGCGAGGAAGAAGAGGGAGACGATGAGAAACGCCGGGACGAGGAGAAGGAACGGCTTCCAGTTTCTGGGTGCCCGCTGGTTCGCCTCCGAGCCGACCTTCCCGGCCGAGGTCACCCTCGGCCGGGAAGGAGCCGAAATCTGGGACATAGGGTCAGCTACCCGTGGCCCAACCGGCCCAGGCTGTCGCCAGCACATCATAGTTCTTGACCCAGAAGTCGACGTTGGGAGCGTGACCCGTGGCCATGTGTTCCGTTGTCAGCCAGGTGCCCAGCTTCTTATCGACCTTCGGCTTTGCATCGGTGTTGACCGGACCGTACGACGTCAGTTCAGTCATCTTCGCCTGCTGTTCTGCGCCGATGTAGTAGTTGACTGCGGCGAACGCGGCCTGCTTGTCCTTGATACCCTTCGGGATACCGGTTGAGTCAACCATGATCATCCAGTCGTCCCACATGGGGGCGATCGGGGCGCCGGCCGCCGCAGCACCGTAGCCGCGACCTGACCAGACCAGGCCCATTACGGCTTCACCCGATTCGAGCTGCTGCTGGGCCTGCGCTCCAGTCGTCCAGCCGATCACGTCGCTGCCGAGCGACCGGTACATGTCGAAGGCGCCATCGATGTCATCCGTGGTGATGGTGCTGGGATCCTTGCCCTGCGCCACGAGTGCGAACTCCGCCGTCTGCGGGTCGACGTAGGTCGACTGGCTCACCGTGCGCTTGCCCGGGAACTTCTTCGTGTCGAAGAAGTCAGCGGCGCTGGTCGGGGGGTTGTCGCCGAAGGCGTCCGTGTTGTAGGCGACCACGAGTCCGTAGAGAATATTCGGAACCATGCACTTGTCCGTGACGGTTCCCTCCGGGATCTTCGACATGTCGATCTGAGAGTAGTCATACTCCTCGTAGAGCGTGCCGCAGCCCCGAGCGGTGTCGAACTGGGTGGTGTTCACAACGTCCCAGGAGACGTTGCCGGAGTCGACCATCGCCTTGAGCTTGCCGGAGTCGAAGGCATCCTGGAGAAAAGTCGCGCCCGACTTTTCGGCGAACGGCTCCCAGGCTGCCTTGGTCTGACCGTCCTGGAAGATTCCTCCCGACGCCGCGTAGGTCAGCGTCACGCCCTTGAGCACGCCGTCACCGATTTCGCCCGCGACCGGCGTACCGAGATCACGCTCAGGCGCCGACGCCTCCGGCGTGCCGCTGCTACAGCCGGCGACCAGCACAGCGGAGAGCCCGCCGACAACGACCACAGTCAAACTGCGCTTGAGATACGGTTTCATTCGCATGTATATTCCCTTTTCTCCATTGAATTGGAATTCTTCCCTGAACCTAGCATCAATCTGTCTCTGCCTTGAATCGACGCTTCGCACCGCGTGTCGCAACTCGCTGGGGACAACTCCACCAGCCTCCATCAGGAGACATCGGCATGCTCAACCGGAGTGCAGCCCGCGCAGCAGTAATGATGGGCAACACCGAGAAGACATAGCGTGGTTCGGAGGATGGCCGTTCATTCGAGTCACAAAAACCGGCTTTGACGGCGCTTTTGGTGGCGCAGCGACGACGTCAGGGGTCGATTGGCGCGTCGGCGGCCCAGCGACCGCGCTGAACCGCTCAGCCTGTCGACCCGCATCAGAAGATCCGATCCAGCGACGCCCCGGCCAGGATTCGTCGACCGCCCGCGCCCGGCGCCGACGAGCGTCAACTCCGGGACGGACGCGCGAGGCATGCGAACGTATCTTCGAAAAACAGATCTCATTCTCTCGGCACCCGAACGGGCGCTGGTGTCAGCGGAACGCGGGGATTCCGGTGATGTGGTTTCCGATGATCAGGGTGTGAACCTCATCGGTGCCCTCGTAGGTGCGCACGCTCTCCAGGTTGTTCGCGTGCCGCAGCGGCGAGTAGTCCAGGGTGATGCCGTTGCCGCCGAGCACGGTGCGGGCCTCGCGGCAGATCTTGATCGCCTCGCGGGTGTTGTTGAGCTTGCCGATCGAGATCTGGTGCGGTTTCAGCGTTCCGGCGTCTTTGAGACGGCCCAGGTGCAGGGCGAGCAGCGTGCCCTTGTTGATCTCCAGCGCCATGTCGACGAGCTTCTGCTGGGTCAGCTGGTAGCCGGACAAAGGCTTGTCGAACTGCATCCGTTCGCCGGCGTAGGCCAGGGCGGTGAGGTAGCTGTCGCGTGCCGCGCCCATGACGCCCCAGATGATGCCGTAGCGCGCCTCGTTCAGGCAGGAGAACGGGCCGCTCAGTCCCTTGGCCTTCGGCAGCATCGCCGAGGCGGGCAGGCGCACGTTGTCCAGGTCGATCTCGCACTGGATGGAGGCCCGCATGGAGAGCTTCGGGCCGATCACCGTGGCCGTGAATCCGGCGGTGTCGGTGGGCACGACGAAGCCGCGCACCCCGTCGTCGGTCATCGCCCAGATCACGGCGACCTGGGCGACGGCGGCCAGCCCGATCCACCGCTTCGTGCCTGAGATCACCCAGTCGTCACCGTCGCGGCGGGCGAAGGTGGTCATGCTGCTGGGGTCGGAGCCCGAGTTCGGCTCGGTCAGTCCGAAGCAGCCGATCGCCTCGCCGGCCGCCATCTTCGGCAGCCACTCGTTTTTCTGCTCCTCGGAGCCGTGTTTGTGGATGGCGCTCATGGCGAGGGATCCCTGCACGCTCACGAAGGTGCGCAGGCCCGAGTCCCCGGCCTCCAGCTCGAGGGCGGCCAGGCCGTATTCGACGCTGCTCCGGCCCGGGCATCCGTAGCCCTTCAGGTGCATGCCGAGCAGGCCGAGCTTCGCCATCTGGGGCACGATCTCGAGGGGGAAGACCCCGTTCTCGTACCAGCCGGCGATGTTCGGCCTGATGGTGGAGTCCACGAATGCCCGCACGGAATCGCGCAGGGCCACCTCGTCGGCGGTGAGCAGCGACTCGATGTCGATCAGGTCGGAGGTGTCGATCTGGGGCGCGGCGACGATGCCGGCCGGAGCGTCTGTCACGTCGGGCTCGTCTGAAACGGCCGAGTCGATGCGGGTTGAGAGGTCGGTCATGGTTTCGCTTTCGTCAGGTTGAGCTGCAGTTCAGGGTATGGGCGGTGCCAGGGTGTGGTTCGCGTCGGCCGGCCGGCAGCGTCAGCTTGTGGGCAGTGTCAGCTTGCCGGCAGTGTCAGCTTGCCGTCGATGCGCCGCGGAATGCGCCACGGGTTGTCGGGGTGGAGGCCCGCCGGAAGGTGCGCGGGGTCGGCATTCTGCACCGCGACCGGTCGCACGAAGCGGTCCAGCGCGCCCGCGCCGACGCTCGTCGCCTCCGACCGGGACGTGGCCGGCCATGGCCCGCCGTGCTGCATGGACCAGCTGGTGGCCACTCCGGTCGGCCACGCGTTCAGCGCGACCCGGCCGACCTGCCCGAGCAGCCGGCCGACGACCCCCGCCGACTCCGGGTCGTCCGGGCCGCCGGTGAAGACGGATGCGACCAGGCTCGGCTGCAGCCGCGTGAGGGCGTCGAGCGCGGCCGCGGCATCCTCGTACTCGCAGACGAGGGCGACCGGCCCGAAGCATTCCTCCAACAGGCGTGAGCCGGGGTGGAGGTCCTCCAGCCGCACCAGGAAGGCCTGGGGGTCGACCGCGTAGCCGTCGGCGCTGTCGGCCTCGGCGCTGTCGGCCTCGGCGCTGTCGGCGCCGGCGTTTCCCGCCGCGGCGGCGGCTTCGGCGAGTCCGGTCAGGCCGGCCCGGTAGCCGCGCGCGATCCCGGCGGTCAGCAGGGGCGCACTGGGGGCCTGCCGGAGCTCGGCGCGCACGGCGTCGAAGATCCCGGCGCCCGCGGGGGCGAAGAGCAACCCGGGCTTGGTGCAGAACTGGCCCGCCCCGAGGGTGAAGGAGCCCACGAAGCCGGCCGCGATCTGCGCGCTGTCGGCCGCGGCATCCGTCGTGACGAAGACCGGGTTCACGGTGCCCATCTCGGCGAAGACCGGCACGCCCCGCGCGGCGGCGCGCTGCACGAGCGCCATTCCGCCGCCCTGGCTGCCGGTGAAGGCGATCGCGGTGATCTCGGCGGCGTCGACGAGCTGGAGTCCCGCGTCGAAGCCGACGACGAGGGCGTAGCTGCCCACGGGGGCGCCGGCCCGCTCGAGCGCGTCGGAGACCAGCTCCGCCAGCCGCACGCTGAGGCGCGGGTGGGCCGGGTGCGCCTTGACGATCACGGGGCAGCCGGCGCCGAGCGCAGACGCCACGTCGTGGCCGATCACGCCGAAACCGAACGGGAAGTTGCTCGCCCCGAACACCGCGACCGGGCCGAGGGGGATGTTCCAGCGGGACAGGGTGGAGTCGCCGCCGATGCCCTCGGTGCCGGCGCCCAGATAGCTGCCCTCGGCCGCGACGGCGCCGTAGAACACGGTGCTGGTGGCGCATTTGGCGAGTTCGCCGTGCAGGCGGTCCGCGCCGAGGCCGGTCTCCTCGCCCGCGAGCCGCACGAGTTCGTCCTCGTGGGTGCGGAGGGAGTCCGCGATCGCAGTCAGCCAGCCCTGCCGGGTCGCCGGGCTGGTGCCGGCGATCACGGAAGCCGCGCTCTGCGCGCGCCGCAGGATCGCGGCGACGTGCTCCGGGGTCGTGTGCGGCACGCTGCCGTGCTGCGCGCCCGTGCGCGGGTCGTAGCTCGGGTCTGCGGCCGGGTCTGCGGCCGGGTCTCCGGCCGGCGTGACGGTCGTCGCGAGGGTTTCGCTCACGCGTGCACCGCCGCGGCGCCGACGGATGCTTCGGCGTAGACGGATTCGACGGCTGCCCGCAGCACGGCGAGGCCGTCTTCGAGCAGGTCCTGCCCGATGACGAGCGGGGGAAGCAGACGGATGACGTTTCCGTACGTTCCGCAGACGAGCACGAGCACCCCCTGCTGGTGGCAGAGCGAGGCGACCGCGGCGGCGAGCTCGGGCCGCGGTTCGAGGGTCTCTCGGTCGGCGAATTCGATCGCGAGCATGGCGCCGCGACCGCGGAAGTCGACGATCGGGGACTCCTCCGCCACCAGCGGTTCCAGGATGCGGCGGGCCGTGCTCTCGATGCGCAGCGCACCGGCGAGCAGGTCGCCGTTCTCGAATGCCTCGAAGACGCCGAGCGCGGCCGCGCAGGCCAGCGGGTTGCCGGCGTAGGTGCCGCCCAGTCCGCCGGTGTGCACGGCGTTCATCAGTTCGACCCGGCCGGTCACGGCGGTCAGCGGCAGGCCCCCGGCCAGCGCCTTGCCCGTGACGAGGAGGTCCGCGGCGACGCCCTCGTGTTCGCTGGCGAACATGGTGCCGGTGCGGCCCATGCCGGCCTGCACCTCGTCGAGCACGAAGACGATCCCGTGGCGGGCCGCGATGTCGCGCAGCCCGGCCAGGAAGCCGGGGGCCGGAACGATGAACCCGCCCTCGCCCTGGATGGGCTCGATCACCATGGCGGCGAACGTCTCGGGGCCCTGCTCGGCCAGGACCGCCTCGACCCCGGCGAGGGCCTCGGCGGTGGCGTTCGCCGCGCCGCTCGGCCAGCGCAGCGGAGCGGCCATCGGAGCCCGCACGATCTCGGTGGGGAAGGGCCCGAAGGTGATCTTGTAGGGCTTCTCCTTGGCCGTCATGGCCATCGTCAGCAGGGACCGGCCGTGGTACGCGTCGTCGAAGACGAGCACCTTGGCGCGGCCGGTGGCGGCGCGGGCGATCTTGATGGCGTTCTCCACGGCCTCGGAACCGGTGGAGAACAGCGCCGTGCGCTTCTCGAAGTCGCCAGGCGTGTGGGCGTTCAGCCAGGCGCAGACCGCGGTGAAGGAGTCGTACTCGGTGACCATGAAACAGGTGTGGCTGAACCGTGCCAGCTGCTCGGTGACGCGGGCCTGCACGAGTGGGTTGGCAGCTCCGACGCTGGTGACCGCGATACCCGAGGCGAAGTCGATGATGCGGTTGCCGTCGACGTCCTGCAGGATGCCGCCCTCGGCCCGGTCGATGAACACCGGCAGCGCGATCCCGAACCCGCTGGAGACCTGCTTCACCCGTTCGGCATGCAGCGCGCTGGACCGGGGGCCGGGGATCGCGGTGCGGAGCAGTCGGGTCTGGGGAACGGTCGCTGTGTCCATCGGATAAATGTAGGCGAGGGCCATCCGCTTGACATCGTATGAAACGTCTATGAAAAAACAGCGCGGTGGCTAGAATATCCAAAGATATTGGCCGTTTCAGAGTCGAAAAGGATCCGCATGGTGACGATCAGCCTGGTGCAGCTGCAGGAACGGCTCGGCAGCGACCTCCAACCGGTCGGCGGCGGACGGCCGGCCCGCCGTGACCTCACCGGGGTGCACGTCTCCGAGCTGGACGACCCGACGCCGTACCTCGGCGGCGGGGAACTGCTGCTGACCACCGGAATCCCGGTGGCGGGAACCGACGAGCACGTGCGCGGGTACGTGCGGCGGCTCGTCGACCACGGCGTGGCTGCCCTCGGCCTGGGCCTTGGTGCGGGCACCGACCATGTGCCGCCGCACCTCGCCGACGCGTGCCGGGAGGCGGGCCTGGCGCTGCTGATCGTTCCGGACGGCACCCCCTTCCTCCAGGTTTCCCGGGCCTACTGGGACCTCGTCGGCCGCACCGAACAGGCCGACTACGCCGCGAATCTGGGGCTGCAGACCTCGCTCGCGCGCGCCGCCACGCGGCCAGGAGCTGCGGCATCCGTGGTGAAGGTGCTCGCGGAGGCGCTGGGCGGCTGGGCCGCGTACCTGCCGGCCGACGGCACGCCGGAGTCGCTCTGGCCGGCGACCGAGAGCCGCGTGCTGCCGAAGCTGCGCGAGGAGACGGCGCGGCTGAACCTGGCGGGCACGCACGCCGCCGCGACCTTCCCGCTGCTGGGAACGGATGTCGTCGAGTACTCCATCGTGGCCGGCCAGCGCACCGCGGGGTTCCTGGCCGTGGGTGCCGGGCGGGCACTGCGCCCGGCGGACCGGCAGCTCATGCTGACCGGCTGCATGCTGCTCTCGATCACGGCGCAGCAGAACTGGGAGCTGCGCCGGGCCAACGCGATCCTGGGCGCCACCGCCGCGACCCTGCTCCTGCACGGCTACATCGACGCCGCGCGCCTCGCCGCGGCGGAGCTGGGCCTGCCCCCGCTGACGGAACGGGTTCGGGTCCTGGCCGTCACGGGCGAGCAGGTGGACCTGCTCTCGACCGAGGAGCTGGCCGACGCCATCGCCGCGATGTCTGGGCTGTCGACGGGAGAGGAGGCCGCGGAACTGCGGCGGAGCATCCGTCGTTCGAGCCTGCGGTGCACGTTCGACGGGCTCAGCTACCTGGTGCTGGACGAGTCGGGTGACCCGGTTGCCGATCCGGACCGGTCGGTCGTGTCGGGCCCTGCTGCGCAGCCGGGGTCGGGGTCGGGGTCGCTGGCGGTGGCGGTGGCGGGGCCGGGGTCGGGGTCGCTGGCGGTGGCGGGGCCGGGGTCGGGGTCGCTGGCGGTGG